>DAOLWT010000112.1:0-7284 GCA_035421345.1 Bacteroidales bacterium | reverse complement strand
TTTCGGTATTAAAAGTCAATTGTTCATAATTAAGGCTTCTTGTTAAAGAGCAAAAAGGGGATATTGATTAAATTTGAAAGAAATATTAAAAATTGTGCGTAAACTTTCGGCCGACTATATCTTCCCTATTTCAAAACCACCTGTAAAAAACGGGATATTGTTAGTTAATGAGTCAGGTAAAATTATGGAGGATGTAATAGATCCGGAAACATTAGATTATAAAATAAATGATGTAGAAAATCATTCCGGTTTTATTTGTCCGGGTTTTATTAATACGCATTGTCATTTGGAATTATCCTATCTTAAAGATCAAATCCCTAAACATAGCGGACTTAATAGATTTATTAGGGAGATAGAGCATATTCGGAAAAATGCCAACGAATCAATGATAGATGAAGCGATGATAAAGGCCGAAAATGATATGATACAAAATGGCATTGTCGCAGTTGGAGATATAAGTAATAATAACGCCTCTTTTAAAATTAAAAATAACAGTCAGCTTTATTATCATACTTTTATTGAAGCCTTTGCTTCTGATTCTAAAAAAGCAAAATTTGTTTTCGATAAATCATTAACATTATTTAATGAAATAAGTAAGAATTTAAAAAATAAAGAAGCTTCAATTACGCCGCATGCGCCTTATTCTTTATCAAAAGACCTTTTTTGTAGCATTAAAGATTTTTCTGAAAAATCAGGGAATATAATTAGTATTCATCATCAGGAGAGTGAAACTGAAAACGATTTTTTTCTTAGAAAAAATGAACCGAATCAAAATAATAATTTACATTTTGGAGTTATAAATTCCGATTTTGCCGGATGTGGATTAAGACCCATTTCAGCAATATCTTCATTTCTTCCAATTAATAATAAAATTCTTTTTGTCCATAATACCGTAGCAAACGAAGCAGATATTGATTTTGCGCTTAGCTATTTCCCTCATACATACTGGTGTTTTTGTCCGAATGCAAATTTATATATAGAACAAAAACTACCCGATTTTTCCTTGTTTTTTAATCGTAAATGTAAAATTACCATTGGGACCGATAGTTTGGCTTCTAATTATGAATTGTCCGTATTAAAGGAATTACAATGCATTTCATCTAATATGCCATTCATGCCATTAACTGAATTATTAAAATGGGCTACTAGGAATGGTGCTGAATTCATGGAAATTCAGGAGAACTATGGTTCATTAGAAAAAGGGAAGAAACCCGGGATAAATTTAATAACCAATGTAAACGTGGAAAGACTCCAATTAACAAAAAATGCTACGATTCATGTTTTATCATAAACAATAGCATTTTTGGAAATAATCTTTTTTTTATAGCTTACCAGTCGTCGCTTACTTTTTTGGCTGCTTTCATCCCTGCTTTCAGGCTTTTCCCAAATTCTTTCATATAATCATCTACTTGAATAAGGTAATAATTCCATAAAGGAGAATATGACTGTTCTTTAACATCCAACCAACGTTCTAGCGGATAATAGGAAAGTCCTTTTAAATTTAAATCGGTTATTTTATATCGATATTTATTTTCTTTTGACTCTATCATAAACGAATATGAAATAACGCCGGCATCTGTTTTTAAACCGTCTTTATCGGGAGGATTAAATACTTTAAAACGATAGGTCCCTGCAATTTTCCCATCGTCTTTGTTTCTCGTGGTTGTAGCACTTTGTGCATTTTTAAAAAATTTATTACACCATTCAATGGCTCTATTAAATAAAGTGTCTTTTGTACCTGTCTGTGTTATCACTTCAACATAGGTAATTTTTTTGGTATTGGAATCAATAGGCATTTTAGGTGCGGTATAAGTGGTTGTTTGTGCACTTGCCAACAAAGATAAACCGGTAATTAAAAAAATAATACTTAATTTTCTCATAATTTATTTTTCTAAAATGAATACATTTTTTATAACCGTTTTTTTACTTTTTTATTTTAATTGATGTAAATGTATCAATTTTTTTTTACATAATAAATAAACATGAAAATAATGTAAAAAACAGAAAATCAATTATATAAGATTAATTGTTGAATAAATTGGAAAAAATATAGCTTTAATGTGATTATATTTGTAATATCTTTGTGTTATTAAAATTAAAAACTATGAAAAAAATATTTTTAATAATAAGTCTTTTGTTTGCCATCATTATACAAGTTGATGCGCAAAATCAAAACAACAATCAAAACCAAAAAAGACAACCCGATATGCAAAAAGATACGGTTGTTCTTTTTCAGGGATTTTTTGGAGGTCCTATTAAATTCGATGATTTGTTAAAACAAGATTCATTAACTTTAAATAAAACAGGTTTGAAAATAGTTAGTTTTAAACTTGTTTACAGAAATGGTTCAGATACTACGCTAAATAAATACGAGTCGAAGAATAATAAACTAACTACCGAAATGCAAACTGCGATGAAATTGTTTAAACCCGGTCAGAATTTTGCTTTTGTAGATGTTAAGGTTTCCATTAAGGGAGGCACTCCATTCCGTCCAACATTCGATCGCATTGAAATGTTTGTTGATCAAGAAAAGAAATAAAGAAATTTTCCAATAAAGAAAAAGGCGTGTAGTTTTTACATGCCTTTTTTATTTTTTAGGAGTTGTTGCAATAAAATCTTTTAAATAGTAAGGTTCAAAATAAGCTAAGTTTTCAAATTCTTGTTTTTTGTATTTTTCGAGCGCTAAAGAAATCATACCTGTTGCAGAAACGAGATAGTCGGAATCAAAAATAACATGATCATTTTTATTTAAAAAAGGTTTGCATTTTTCTGCCCCATTTCCAAAAAATATTAAGGTGTTGTTTTTTAAAAATTTCTGAAAAGAGGTTTCATCAATAATATCGGCATGCGTAGTTCTTATAAAGCTTAATTTTTTATTAAAAAGAGCGGAATAAACCTCCATTCTTCTGGCGTCTATCATAGGACATAAAAGCGTAGCTTCAGTAATTTCAGCTAAATTTTTTTGTATATAGCTATTTGCCATAGATTGCAAGGTGTTAACGGCAATCAATGGGATGTTTAACGCATAACAGAAGCCTTTAGCACTTGATACACCTATTCGGAGACCGGTATAACTTCCAGGCCCCATGCTTACACAAACAGCATTTAAATCGGTAAATTGGATTTTAGCTTCTTGAATAACTTCTTCTACAAATACAGTAATTAGTGAAGAATGTGAATTTTCAATGCTTGTTTCTTTAATGGCAATTAAACGGTCATTCTTCGCAATAGCAACGGAACAAACGTGCGTGGCTGTTTCCAGATAAAGGATATAAGGCATAAAAAAGATTACTTATCGGTTTCACTGAAAATATCTTTCTTGTCTACTTTAGTCACTTTATCGCCATCTTTAAGTTGTTTTGAAATAGCTTTAAAAGGAGCTGTTACAATTTCTTGTTTATCGGTTAGCCCTTCTAAAATCTGAATATAGGTATTGTCTTGAATGCCTGTTTTTACTACTTGTTTAGTTACTATTCCATTAGAATAAACGAAAACAAATTCGACAGATTTTGTTGTTTCTTTTAGCAAATCTTTTTTGCTGACCACTTCTTCTTCGTCGGATTCGGAATCTTTATTTTCTTTTTTCTTTGGTTTTGTTTGGTCGGTTAATTCGGTGGTATCTTCTCTTGTTGTTACCGCTTGAATAGGGATTGCGAATGCATTTTTCACAATTTCTGTTTGAATATCAACGGTGGCCGACATACCGGGACGAAATGGAGATAAATTAGTATCGGATAATGTAAGTAAATCGGTATATGATGAACGAAGGATGCGTACTTTTACATCAAAGTTGGTAACCTGATCAATAGAAGTAGTGGTGGTAGCATTATTAGCTGAATTGGAAATTTCAGTAACCAAGCCTTTAAATTTTCTATTCAAATATGCATCCACTTCTATTTCTGCGGTATCTCCAATAGAAACGCGAACAATATCATTTTCATTCACACTTACATTTACTTCCATTTCTTTTAAGTTTGCAATACGCATCATTTCTGTACCAGAAAACTGCGAAGTTCCAACCACTCTTTCTCCTTTTTCTACACTTAATTTAGAAATAGTTCCACTTACCGGAGCATATACAGAAGTTTTTGTAAGACTGTTGTTTGCTTCTTTTAGCGATGCTTGTGCACTAATTACATTAAATTCAGCTGCTTTAACTGATTCGTTTGCTCCATCTACCGCTGATTTTGCAACTTTGTAAGCTGATTGAGCTGCATCCCATTCAGAATCGGAAATGGCACCGGATTCATATAGCTTTTTATTTCTTTCATAGGTAGCTTTTGCATTTACAAACTGTGATTGAACGGTTGCTAAACTTGCTTTTGAGTTAGCAAGCGTCGCTTTTGATGTATTCACAGCAGCCGTCATTTTATCCAAATTGGATAAATAAAAATCAGGATTAATTTTTGCTAATAAATCTCCTTTTTTTACTTGATCTCCTTCTTTCACATAAAGATCAACTATTTCTCCGGAAACATCGGGACTTATTTTTACTTCTATTTCGGGTTGTATTTTCCCGTTGGCAGATACTGTTTCAATAATGTCTTTTTTAGAAACTAATTCCGTACTCACTTTAATTTCGGTACTTTTACCTACCCATCCATTCTTTTTTGCTACAATTACTAGAATAACTAATGCAACTAATGCAATGAGTAAATACCGGATAAGCTTTTTTTTATTTTTCATAATACGATGATTAATGCTTTTATGTCTGTTATTTTAATTCAATAGGTTTTCCCATATAAAAATCTAAAACTTTTAGTCGGAAGACATATTCATATTTTGCTTGCAATAAGTTTGATTCTGCTTCTGATAATTTATTTTTAGCATCATTATATTCGGTTGTGTTTAGCATTCCTACATCAAACTTTTGCTCAGTATATTTAAAAGATTCTTTTAATGCTTCAACAGATTTTTTAGACGATTTATATTTATTTAAAGCAGCGGCTGCGTCAGCGTATGCTTGTTGTATTGTTTTGTATAGCGTGTTTTTAGTAGTCTGTAACGTGTATGTTGCACTTTTTATAGCAATTTTAGCTTTACTAACCGATGCATTTACTTGCCAATTATTAAAAAGCGGAATAGCCAAATTAAAACTAATAGATTGGTTCTTATTTTCTTTAATTTGATCATTAAATGGGATATCTTCATACGTAGGTATTCGATTAAAAAGAAATACGCTATCTCCTGTATTGGTAAATCCTCCCGGATAATAATCGTATGATACATCTTTTATACGTTGACTCGCTCCTGAATAACCCGTACCCATGGAACCTCGAAGCGAAATGGAAGGACTTCTCATTCCTCTTGCAATAGCCAAGCCTAATTCAGCACTTTTCAATTTTAATTCAGCACTTTTTATCTCCGGTTGAACATTACTTGCATATGTAAAAATTGTAGCTGTAGAGTTAAGTGTAGCGGAATCAGCCGATATAGTCAACAGGGGGATATCTATCTGAAAACCTTCCGTAGAGGATAAATCGAGCATTTGGGTTAACGTAAGATATGCCAAATCTAAATTATTTTGTGTTGTTACAACTTCTAATTCTTCCAACGCAGCTTGCGATTCGAGCGTTAATAAAGTACCTTTGGTTACAGTTCCTACTTCTACTAATTTTTTGGTTCTTTCAATTTGTTGTTGGGTAACAGCTACCTGATTTTTTGCGTTATTAAATATTTCAATACTATACAATATTTGAAGGTATGCTATAGAAATATTTAGCGAAATATCATTCATCATTTTTTCAAGGTCATACCGACTGGTTTGTAAATCAATTTTACTTTGTTTAATCCCGTTTAACAACTGAAATCCATTAAAAACAGTAAAATTAGTACTGAGATAAAAATTATCGGATTGAACTGTATTGGTAGCAAACTGATTCGTATACATATCAATGGTCTGCCCAAAGTTATAAGCATGTGAAACACCTCCATTCAAGCTCGGAAGTACACTTAACTTACTTTGAACTAAGTTTATTTTTGCTAATTGTTCTGCTAATTGTTGTTGTTTTATTTGAATGTTGTTGGTTAACGCATAATCAATGCAATTTTGAAGTGTCCATACTTGCTGTGTATATGCCCCAGAAGTGAAAATGGAAATAAAAATAAACAAGAAAAGAATTTTTTTCATCTAAATATAAATTATGAATGCAAATATATTAGTTATTATGTAAATAGATTGTAAACGCAAATATTTAATTTTAATTATAAATAAAAGTGCCTCTTTTTTATTATTTATAAATATATGAAAATGAAATATTTGCATATATAAATATTTTTTATATCTTTGCACGCGAATTTTTTAGATTAATAACATCTTTTTTTTAATCGTAATAAAAAATAGTATACAAGAGCAAACTCAATAAAACTCAAAGTATAAAAAGAGTAAGACAAAAAAATCAATTAAATATTTTAAAAATGAGATTAATCCTTAAAAAGAGTAAATTTTTATTGTTAGTGTTTTTTTGTTTAATGATTCGTTTTTTATTTGCTTCAGAGAATTATGTTCAATATGGATATGCTTCTTATTATGCCGATAAATTTGAAGGAAATCATACCAAAAGCGGAGAAATATTTAATCAAAAATTATATACTGCTGCTCATGCTACTTTACCATTCAATACATTGGTAAAAATTACGCATATGCGCACCAAAAAAACGATATTTGTAAAAATAAACGATCGTTGTCCAAAATATCCAAATCGTATTATTGACCTTACTAAATCGGCAGCTAAAAAATTAGGAATATTATGGTCGGGAATTGGATATATTAAATTAGAGGTTATAAGTCAATCGCATTTAAATATGGCAGTTGGCAGAACCGATAATTTTTCAACAAAAATTAATTCCGATGAAAATCTTTACAAAGGAATGATGTATTATATGAATGGATATATGACCCCGTTCGACAGACATATTGTAGGGAATTTAATTCAATATAAAATTAAAGAGAATCAGTATAAGCAAGACGAAAAAGAAAAAAGTAAGAAACACAAAAACAAAAAGAAAATAAAACAACCTAAAAGAAAAAAAGCGTAGTTTTTAGCAAACACATTTACCAATTTTACTTTGAAATATAAAGATTTGTAGTCATATTTGCTATACCCAATCCCCATTTTTTTGTACCGATTAGAATATCATGTTTTTTAATCAAAGAGAAGAATGGCCTTCAGGAAATATAGTAACAAAACAACGTTCTGATTTGTGCAGATGGGATTGTGCTAAGAAATCGCAATATAAGAATTCAATTTTTCTGAAATGAAGAGTTTCGGTTTCGGGGGAAAA
>DAOLWT010000111.1:0-7360 GCA_035421345.1 Bacteroidales bacterium | reverse complement strand
GCCATTTACTTCTAAAATAACATCTCCCGATCTAATATCATTAATTTGAGCAGGGAAGCCTTCGTATGGATCGGAAATAACAATACTATCTCCATTTCTATGAATAAGAGCTCCTATTCCTCCATACTGCCCGGTTGTCATTAGCTTATAATCTTCCAAATCCGATTCTGAAATAAAAGAGGTATACGGATCAAGAGATTCAAGCATCGATTCAATACTTGTTTTTATTAATTCGCCGGGCTTAAGTTCATCAACATAATATGTATTTAATTCACGATATAAGGAAGCATAAATGTCGAGATTTTTAGCAATTTCGAAATCATCATTTACGAAATTTATCGACAAAATAGATGTTATTACGATAACACTAATAATAACAATTTTGTTTATCTTTTTAAACCCTATTTTATATATTTTCATACTGTTTTAATATTTGTATTACGTTTAAGGAACCGGATCGTAACCACTTTTCCCCCAGGGACCACATGAAATTATTCTTTTAATTGTAAGATATCCCCCTTTAAAAGGCCCATATTTATTTATAGCTTCAATACCATATTCAGAACATGATGGAGTATAACGACATGATTTAGGCAATATAGGAGATAGAATTAATTGGTATAACCGAATAAAAAAAATAAATATTTTACTTGCTAATTTTTTCATTTTCTTTAACTAAACGATGTAAAATTAAAATTATTTTATTCTCTATCTCTTCATAGCTAATTAATTTTTTTTCGTTATAAAGAATCATAAAAACAAGTTTTTTATTGGAATTTGCAAATGCATCATATAAAAGATGTTTATTTTTACGAAAAGATTCTTTCATTAATCTTTTAATATGATTTCTATGAACTGCTTTTTTAAAATTTCTAGAAGAAACAGCAAACAATACTTTTACAGGATAAAAACCATCGAATTCGGTATTTAGATAAAGAATTTTAAATGAATTAATATAAAAACTTTTTCCTTTATTAAAAAGATTAAGAATAATATTTTTTTCGTATAAACGTTCTTTTTTTTGTAATGTTTGCAATAGAAAAATAGTTGAAACCCATTAAAAAGACAGAATTATCATTTGCTTTTATTATTTTTTTCAAGAAACTGTTCTAAAGCCATTGCCATTGAAGGAGCTTTGGGAGATGGTGCTTGAATTTGCACTGTTAATCCAGCTTCTGTTGCGGCATTAGTAGTTGTTGAACCAAAAGTAGCAATTAAGGTTTTATTTTGTTTGAAATTAGGATAGTTAAAATATAATGATTTAACTCCTGCAGGACTAAAAAGAACGATTAAATCATATAGTTTTATGTCTATATCTGAGAGATCGTTCGAAATGGTATTATAAAATACAATTCTTTTATAGTCGAATTTATTTTCCTCTAATATTTGAGGAATTTCAGGTTTCACCATATCGGAGGTAGGTAATAAAAACTTTTCCGTTTTATGTTTTTTCATTAATTCTACCACTTCGGAAAAGTGTTGTACTCCATGAAATATTTTACGTTTTCTATATAACACATATTTTTGCAGGTATAACGCTATTGATTCCGACACACAAAAGTATTTCATTGTATCGGGAACAGTTGCCCTCATTTCGTTACATACTCTAAAATAGTGATCTATTGCATTCTTACTGGTAAATATGACGGCAGAATAATCTAATAAATTTACACGGTCCTGTCTAAATTCTTTAGATTGAACGCCATCAATTTTAAATAATTTTCTGAAAAGAATATTCAAGTTAAACTTTTTTGCAAGCTCTAAATATGGATCATTTTCCCGTTCCGGTTTAGGCTGAGAAATCAAAATATTCTTAATTTTTACCATTTACGTTTATTTTTCAGATTTAAAATATTTTCATACTAGAATTGCAAATGTTGAAAACTTTGACTTCTATCTTATTAAACAAAATAATTACTTAAAATTTTATATAATAAGAATAGAGGTAAAATTTCCAAGGTGCAAAGATATAAAAATATATAATAAATTGCAGCTTTAAAATTAAAAAAAGTTACTAAAACCCCTCTTATTAAGCGAATTAAAAATGATAAAGCAATTAAACCCCAGCTAAATAAAATTATTGTTTCAGATACTGAATAGGTTATAAAAACAATGAATATTAATATGAAAACGCTCGTTAACTGGCAGAAAATATAGATTTTAAGGATATAATCGTATGTTTCTTTTGTCACTTTAAAAATATATCCGATAAGGTTATAAATTCCCATTTTTAATAAATAAAATGCGAAAACCCCGACAACTATTTTAGTATATAATATATAACCGTTAATAGGAATATTAAAATAAAACTGATACGTTTTATAAATAAGTAAAGAAAAACCTAAAATAAATGAAATAAATAGAAATATGGACCCCCTTTCTTTTAAAAGCCCCCCTTCTCTAGATAACTGATTAAATAGCCGATTGGTAAAGTATGCGTTGAATATTTGTTGTATTCTTTTCCCATACTTATATTGAGCAATTGCAAATAAAATAAAACAAAGCAAAATAACCCCATGTATCCATAATGGTATTAACGTATTTCGTTCTATTTGGACAAACTCTTTTTGTTTTAATAAATGAGAAGAGAAATATGATTTATCAATAAATATTTTTGATTTTTCTTTAACCTGAATAATTTGGTTTTTTAAGAATAAAGAATCTTCTTTCTTTATAAAAATATCGGAGGAAACTTCATCTTGTAAAAGGATATACTCTTCTAAACCAATATTATTATTGTTCAAATTAATATCTTTTTTTATATATGTGAGATGGCTGTTAATCATCTTTATAATCCTTGTCAAAGTTATATCAAATTATGAAACACCTAACAATTCGATAAATATTTTGAAAAATAATTTCATTAAACTCATTAATTAGAAATTAAAATAATCTTACATTTGTTGAATAGATATTAACTAATTTAACATTTTACACATTAAATAAATATATTATGAAAATTTTAATATTAAATTGTGGTAGCTCATCAATTAAATACCAGTTACTTGACATGGAAAATGAATATGATGTGCTTGCTAAAGGTTTAGTGGAAAGAGTTGGAATAAAAGACAGCGAATTAAAACATCAAGCAAAAGGGAAAGAGACATATAAAAAAATAATGGATATCCCGAATCATGAAGTAGGTGTTAATTTGATTCTAGAAACATTATTACACCCGGAATTCGGCGTAATTAAAGATAAAAACGAAATATCTGCAGTAGGTCATCGTGTTGTACATGGAGGAGAAAAATTTAGTGGTAGTGTAAGAATTACACAAGAAATTATCGATAAAATGGAGGAATGTGTTGATTTAGCACCACTTCATAATCCGGCTAATTTAAAAGGAATTTATGCGATGCAAAAAATTCTTCCAAATATACCACAATGTGGTGTTTTTGATACCGCATTCCATTCAACTATGCCCGATTACGTTTATATGTATGGGCTACCTTACGAAGTTTACGATAAATACAAAATTAGAAGATATGGTTTCCACGGAACCAGCCACCGCTATGTTTCCAAAAAAGCATGCGATATGTTGAATCTTAAATACGAAACGCAGAAGATAATTACTTGTCATTTAGGAAATGGAGCTTCTATTGCAGCTATAAAAGATGGCAAATCATTCGACACATCGATGGGACTTACTCCAATTGAAGGTCTTATAATGGGAACACGCTGTGGCGATTTAGATTTAGGAGCATTTCTTTATTTAATGGAAAAAGAAAACATGGATACTAAAAAAGCCAACAACTATATCAACAAAGTAAGTGGAATGACTGGCATTTCAGGGGTTTCTTCTGACATGCGCGATATTTGGAAAGCAGCTGAAGATGGCAATAAAAAAGCAATATTAGCCATGAATATGTATATTTACCGTGTTAAGAAATATATTGGAGCATATGCAGCTGGTATGGGAGGAGTAGATTTAATTGTTTTTACAGGCGGTATTGGAGAAAATGATTATCACGTAAGAGAAGGGGTTTGTAAGGATTTGGGATTTTTAGGTGTTGATTTCGATTCAAAGAAAAATGAGGGATTAAAAAGTAAAGATGAAGTATTAACAAAACCCGGATCAAAGGTTATTGTAACTACTACTTGTACGAATGAAGAACTTGTAATTGCAATGGATACAATGGACATTATTCGTTCAAAATAATAAATAAGTTACCCCAATAAAAAATGCCTGGCAAAACCAGGCATTTTTTATTTATCTAAATTAAGTCTTTTACATTTCCGACATTAATTCATCTGTTAATTCGAGATTATGAAATACATTCGTAACATCATCATCATCTTCGAATATTTCAGCTATACGTATAATTTTCTGTGAGGCTTCTTTATCGAGTTTGGTTGTTGTTTTTGGTATTCTCTGTAATTCAGCACTTTCAGGTTCAATTTTCATTTGCTCTAACTTTTTAATCATAAGTCCAAAATCTTCCATTGCTGTTGTAATAGTAAAAAATCCATCCTCCAACACTACATCCTCTGCACCTGCATCTATAATTTCCATAATAAAATCGTCTTCTACTAAATTTCCTTGAGGAATAGAGAATACTCCCTTTCGGTCAAAAATAAAACTTAACGACCCATTCGTACCTAAACTGCCATTATATTTATTAAAAATAGACCGTACATTCGCAACAGTACGCTGAATATTATCGGTAGTTGCTTCAATAAAAAAAGCCACTCCCCCTGGAGCATATCCTTCGTATGTAACTTCGGAAAGTGCTGCCGAATCCTTATCTGATGCTTTACTAATGGCTCTCGAGATATTTTCCTTTGGCATATTCACTCCCTTGGCATTGGCAATAGCTAATCGTAAACGCGGATTACTATCTGGATCTTGGCCACTTTCTTTAACAGCTACAGTTATTTCTTTAATAATTCTAGAAAATGCTTTTGATCTTTTTGCATCTAAAGCACCCTTTTTTCTTTTAATGGTTGACCATTTATTATGACCTGACATAATTTTTTTATTTTGGAGGGTGTAAAATTATAAAAAAATACGTATCATTTAAAAAAAACAAATAAAAAAGCCACCCAAATTTAAGAGTAGCTCTTTAAATTTACAATTGGTATAAATTTTATTAGAACCCTGCTAATGTTATTCCTACTGTAAATGGATATAATTGAGGACCTTGGTTCTTTTTAAACAATTCACTTAATGTATACGTGGCATATATGTCTAACTTACCAACTCCACAACGAAGCATTGCGCTATAACGAAATGGGTTTAAATTATATTGATCACGTGTCTTATATTGATCTTTTGTGTTATTCTCCATATAAACTTGTTTTGTATGCGATCCTATTCTAATTCCACCAACAATACCTGTAGATAGATGAACCGTTTTTTTCTTTTTTCCAAAAGGAGCTGTATCAAACTGAAGCAATAATGGCACATTTAAATAGGTTGCAACAAGTTTATTTTTGGTGTATGTTTTTGAAGAATCATATATCCCTGTAATAAAATTTGTGTCAGGAATCAGTTTGTAATTACTTAAAAATCGATAATTGCTAATATCAACACCTAGACCGGAAACAATATTTATATGTTCTTTCCATATAGGGAGTTCCTCTTCCCAAAAATTAATAGCGACATTCACTGATTTTTCATAATCTAATTCTAAAAAATCATACCCAGTAGGAATATTTGTTTTATTATTTGAATTTAAATATCCATTAACTCCTAATCCTATTCCGGCCCAATAAATATTAAATTTTTCTGACTCTTTTTCTCTTTTATTATTGCTTTTTTCTTTATCATCTACATCTACAAAAATTAATTTTTTATTTCCTAAACGAATTTTCGTAGTATCTGAAGTCTCCTCTTTTTTCAAGCTATATGATCCTAACCCATTCACTTTAATATCTTTTGTTATCGGATCTTTCAAGTAATAAATTTCTCCTGCTCCATTTATTTCGCCTCTTAATTCATCACTTGCATCTACTTTTACATCACCTGCACCATTAATTGAAATGTTTGTAGTGCTGGTAGCTAGGTCATAAGCATTAATATCGCCTGCCCCTCTTATTTCTATGGAATGTTTTTCTGCGAAACCGGTATATTTAATATCACCTGCCCCTAAGACAATAGAAGTTAAATTTTTGGTATTAACCGTTAAATAAACATCGGAGGCGGCACCTTTTAATATTACCTCTAATATATCTGACGTTATAGTGTCGTTAGAAACTATATCGCAATTTGATAAAAGCTCCAATTTATTCAATTCAATAAAATTAATTTGTATTTCATTACCCACCTTCCCTTTTAGAAACAATGTATTATCTCTAACTTCAGCAGAAATATCTTCTATTTTTCCTTCTTTTAAAACGATCGAATTAATATTCCCTTGCATTAAATTAACATCCATTGGCGAGTTTATTACAATTGAATTAAAAGAAGGTAATTCTTTTATTATACTATCATTTTGCGCCATAACCGACGAAGTAACTATTATTACCAAAAGGCTTGCGATTATTTTTAATTTTTTAATAATTGTTTTCATAATTTATTTTTTTAAAGGTTAATTTTTTATTTTTTTTATATGACGATTAACCTTAACTTTTTGTTACAACTATTTTTTTTATTTTTTCGATTTTCTTGTAATTTCAAATTTATTCCCCACGGCAAGATAAAAATCATCTGTTTTATTTTCTCTATTTAATATTGCATCAACACCTGTTAAACTGGCTAATTTACGAACCCCTGCATTAGCAACATCTGCAAATGTTATTTCATTATTTTTTTCAGTTATTTCAACTTTTTTATCATCTAAAACTAATGATTTTGCTAGTTTATTGAATATATATTTTTTCAATGAAATGTATTCTTCCCTTTCTATTGCACCTTCTTCTTTCTTATCTTTTTCATTTCTCATAGCCATATAATCTTGAATTACTTGACTGTTCATAAATTCATGCTGTTCTAATTTTTTATTTTGTAAAATTAACCCTGATTTTAAAGGCTGCACATTCTTAATCCCTTCGTGTTTTATTATTTTCGCAGCGTTTTTTTGTTCTTTATATGCTTTTACTTTTTCTGTATTTTGACATGATATCTCCTTCGTTTGTAATTGGCTTTTTAAAATAGTATTTTCTACCAATGCTCTTTTATTTACATTTATTTCTCTATAAGAAAATTGCATAGAAGTTGAAGTCTCGTTTTTAAAAAGGAAATAGATTGTGAGAATAACAACTATGGAAGCAGCTATTGAGAGAGGATAGTAAATTTTTTTAAAATACGCTATATTTATTGCTGCCTTATTTTTCTTTAACTGATTTTTATCTTTTAAAACAATTGTGGCATCGGGTATTAATTTTGATTTACTTTCTGAATCAGAACAGGATATGATTA
>DAOLWT010000110.1:0-7368 GCA_035421345.1 Bacteroidales bacterium | reverse complement strand
CCGGGGCGGGACTTGAACCCGCACGACCGCAATGGTCACAGGATTTTAAGTCCTGCGTGTCTACCAATTCCACCACCTGGGCAATTGTAGAAAAAATTCCACAAAAAAAAAGAACATTTTGAGCGGGAAACGGGACTCGAACCCGCGACCCCGACCTTGGCAAGGTCGTGCTCTACCAACTGAGCTATTCCCGCTTTTAAAATTGGGAGTGCAAATATATATTAAAAATTTTTAAGAAAAAAATATTTTACCATTTCTATTGAATTATTTTCCCAATAATTTCTTTATTTCATTCAGTTTAAGTAATGCTTCTACGGGTGTAAGAGTATCTATATCGGTATTCAGAATATCTTGTTTTATTTGCTCCAACAAAGGGTCGTTTAATTGAATAAAACTCAATTGAAAATCGCGCAATTGTTGTGCTTTTTTAGAAATTTCTTTTACTCTTTTAAAAAGGCTTTCATTAGAATGACTTTTCTCAATTTGAAGCATTATTTCATGAGCTCTGTCAATAATTTGGGTGGGCATTCCGGCCATTTTGGCCACATGAATTCCAAAACTGTGTTCGGCTCCTCCCGGTATTAATTTCCGGAGAAAAATAACTTTATTATTTATTTCCTTAATAGAGACATGAAAATTTTTAATACGATTCATGGAGGAGGCCATTTCATTTAATTCATGATAATGGGTAGCAAACAATGTTTTTGCTTTAAACAAAGGATGTTCATGAAGAAATTCAGCGATTGCCCATGCAATTGAAATACCGTCATAGGTACTAGTTCCACGTCCAATTTCATCGAGTAGAATAAGACTTTTATTCGATATATTATTTAGAATACTAGCCGTTTCATTCATTTCTACCATAAAAGTAGATTCGCCCGATGAAATATTATCGGAAGCTCCAACACGAGTAAAAATTTTATCGATAATGCCAATTTGAGCACTTTCTGCAGGGACAAAACTACCCATTTGTGCCAGTAAAACAATTAAGGCCGTTTGTCTTAAAAGCGCCGATTTACCCGACATATTAGGCCCCGTAATTATTAAAATTTGTTGTTGATCGTTATTCAGAAAAACATCATTTGCGATGTATGTTTCTCCGGTAGGAAGTTGCTGTTCAATAACGGGATGTCTTCCTTTTTTTATATCTATAATAAATGATTCATCTAGCTCCGGTCTACAATAACGATGTTTTATAGCTAAGGTAGCAAAAGAGGAGTGGCAATCTAATCGAGCTATTAACGAGGCATTGAGCTGAATGGGTTTAATATAATCGACTAAGTCAATTATAAGGTTATTATATATTTGATTTTCAATGGATGCAATTTTTTCTTCAGCGCCTAATATTTTTTCTTCATAAATTTTTAATTCTTCCGTAATATATCGCTCGGCATTAACCAATGTTTGTTTTCGATGCCATTCGGGGGGAACTTTATCTTTATGTGTATTGGTAACTTCTAAATAATACCCAAAAACATTATTAAAAGCAACTTTTAACGAAGGGATTCCTGTTCTTTCAATTTCGCGTTGTTGTAATTGCAATAAATAATCTTTTCCAGATGCCGATAAGTTTCTTAGTTCATCGAGGTCATTATTTACGCCTTCATTTATAACGTTCCCTTTTATGAGTAATGCAGGAGGTTCCGGATTAATTTCTTTGTTAATTCTATCTCGAATGGTATGACAAGGATTTAATTGTTCGGCAATTTTTAGTAAGGACAATTCGTTTGTTTTTTCACAATAATCTTTAATAGTTTCTATTGCCTCTAATGCTCTACTAAGCTGAACCACTTCACGAGGAGATATTTTTCCAACAGCTACTTTGGAAATAATGCGTTCCATATCGCCTATTCGTTTAATCTCTTTTAGAATAGATTCATGAAAAGGGTTATTATTTATAAAATATTCAACAATATTTAATCTTTCATCGATAGTCGATTTATCTTTAAGCGGAAGTACAATCCATCTTTTCATCATGCGCGATCCCATGGGAGAGATGGTATGGTCTATAATATCAATGAGAGAACGCGAATTTTCATGAGGAGAATGCAGTAATTCAAGATTTCGGATAGTAAATTTATCGAGCCAAACATAGTGGTCCTCTTCAATTCGGGATAGTTTGGAAATATGTTGAATCTTGTTGTGTTGTGTCTCAAAAAGATAATGTAAAGCGGCTCCGGCAGCAATAATTCCATTTTCAAAGTCTTCAACACCAAAGCCTTTTAAGGAATTAGTGCCAAAATGCTTGGTAAGTAATTCATATGAAAAGTCTTTAGTAAAAACCCAGTCATCGAAATTACTGAGATAAAATTTTTCTCCAAAAAGTTCTTTAAATAAAGGAAGTTTGTTTTTTTGAACAACCACTTCGTTAGGCTGGAAGCTTTGAATAAGTTTGTCGATATAGTCATTTTTACCTTGCGCAATTAAAAATTCACCGGTTGAAATATCGAGGAAAGAAATACCCGAGATTTTGTCGCCTAAGTGAATGCTTGCTAGGAAATTGTTTGTTTGATGATCTAAAATTTTATCGTTGAGTGAAACTCCGGGTGTAATCACCTCAGTTATTTCGCGTTTCACAATTGTTTTGGTTAATTTGGGATCCTCCATTTGGTCGCAGATAGCAACACGGTGACCGGCTTTAACTAATTTAGGAAGGTAGGTGTCGAGTGCATGGTATGGAAATCCTGCAAGTTCAACAGAGGAGGCCGTTCCATTAGCTCTACGGGTAAGTACAATTCCTAAAATACCCGATGTTTTAATAGCATCTTCGCTAAAGGTCTCATAAAAATCACCCACTCTAAACAACAAAATAGCATCAGGGTATTTAGCCTTAATGGATAAATATTGTTTCATTAAAGGGGTTTCTGCGATGGTATTGGGGTCTTTGTTTTTCGTCAAAATAGACATCTTCTAAATTAATAAAGGAAACAAATTTATAAATTATACTTGTATAAAAAATGTTTTTTTTCACGAACAGTATTATTTTTGCATTATCATGATGAGAAAATTAAAACTATTGGAACTAAACAGAATTTCTGTTGATGAGTTTAAGCAAGCTGAAAAAACACCTATTGTAATTGTTTTAGACAATATTAGAAGTCTTCATAATATTGGGTCGGTATTTCGAACCGCTGATGCGTATCGGGTTGAATCCATTTTTTTATGTGGTATAACAGGTACTCCTCCGAATAAAGAAATTCATAAAACAGCCTTAGGGTCAACAGAATCGGTAGATTGGAAGTATTTCAATACAACAACGGAAGCAATACACCATTTAAAAGAGAATAATTTTCTTATTTATGCAGTGGAACAAGCAGAGGGAAGTGTTTTTCTGTCTGATTTTGTTTTTCCATTTCCTCGAAAAGCAGCATTTGTATTTGGAAATGAAGTAAACGGTGTGGAAGATGCGGTGATGAAGGAAATGAATGGATGTATAGAAATTCCTCAATACGGAACCAAGCATTCTTTAAATATATCGGTAAGTGTTGGAATTGTTATTTGGGAGTTATTTAAAAAATGGAAAGAACTGAAATAAAATAAAAAACCCTCTAAATTTTTAGAGGGTTTTTTATAATGTGGATTGTTTTTATTTTTTAACAATAAAGTCAACTCTTCTGTTAAAGCTAAGTACATCGTTTGAAACGGGATCGTTTATACCAACACCTTTAACAATTAATCGGGTGCCGTCGATTCCGTATTTATTAACAAGTAAATCGTATACAGCTTGTGCTCTTTTTTTACTTAATAGCTCATTATATGCTTTTCCCCCTGTTTTGTCGGCATGACCAATCAATTCCATTTTTAAAGAAGGATCTTGTTTTAAAATAACAGCGGCAGCCGCAATTTTTTCTTTGTTGTTAGCATCAATTGCATCGCTGTTTACTCTAAAATAGATAGAAAATAATGGTTTCTCTGTAGCTATGTCTGTGGCCGAAGAAGTTGTAGCTGGAGAAGTTGTACTAGTAGCCGGGGTCACTTTAGGGATGGTAATTCCCTGGAAATTAATTAAATTTCCTTTTGGAGTATTGGGTTCTAAATCTTTGTTATTAGGAACACCGTCACCATCATCATCGGCTTCTGTAGCAGGATTTTTTAGGCTTTTAACGTCGTTTTGCAAAGTCGAAACTTTAGAATCGGCATCTTTTAATTTATTACCTAATGAATCAATTTTTTTATTCATATTAGTAAGTATCGGCATTATGTCGTCAGCGCTTTCTTCTTTAGGTGTTGTCCATTCTTTCGATTTAATGTTTTTACCTATTTGGTAAGTTACAGTTAAAGCAGTATAGCCATACATATCTTTAGCGCTATTTTCTTTAACACGACCGTCTAATTTATCGGTATTTACATACTTTAAAGTCGATTCTAAACCGATATCAAATTTGTTATTTATTTTATATTTAATACCTGCACCAACAGGAATATATCTTTCTTCGGTATTTCTTTTTTCTTGTCCGTGATCTCCGTAACCATAGCTATGAATTAGTTCTCCGTTCGATATTTTTGTTTGCATGGTTTTAAAGTTGCATAATCCAAGTCCGGTAATTCCATAAATAGAAAATTTGGGTGATTTTGCATTGGGATTAAAAAGAGGAATGAAATTAATTCTAACATTTATACCATATGAGAAAAAATCAGTATTAAAATGTGCATTTGATTTAGCTTTAAAACCTGCAAGTGTTCCTTTTTCTAACATCCCTTGAACAGAAAAAACGGGTGAAAATTGTTTATTTAAAGTAATGCCAATACCCCCTCCGTACTCTGATAATCCATTAGTTATCCCATACCAATCTTCACTACTTTGTTTTGTTACAGGAAAAATTTCGAATTGTCTTAGATCTCCATAAAACAACATAGATCCTCCGCTTAAGGATACAGACCATGTATTATATTTCTCTTTTTCAGTTTTATTCTCCTGACCAAAAGTATAAACTGTAAATGCTAACATTAATAAGCATACAGTTAATGTTAATCTAATTGTTTTCATTATTGATGGGTTTTATTTTAAATTTGTTTAAATGCAAATGTAAAAGAAAATTAGATTAATAAAACAAGTTTTATAAAAAAATTTTATTTCATGGTGAAGTGAATTATAGCAGGAATAATTTTAAAAGGTTTCATATTTTTTAAAATATATTAGGTAAATAAAATTTTGTTTTTATATATTTGTCGTTTAAAATAAAAATAGGTAATCTAAAATAAATCTAATAATCAGAAAAATTATGAGAAGTATCAGCTTTAAAATTGTACTTGCAGT
This sequence comes from Bacteroidales bacterium, assembly GCA_035421345.1. Taxonomy (GTDB): domain Bacteria; phylum Bacteroidota; class Bacteroidia; order Bacteroidales; family CG2-30-32-10; genus DAOLWT01. Next base: position 2,111 of record DAOLWT010000110.1, on the reverse strand, counting down.
TATGGTTGTTGTTACTGTTTTATCAGGTTGTGGCCTGACCAAAATGCAAAAAAAGTATGAAACAGTAAAATATGAAGTAACCCCTAATGTTCTAGAAACACATGGCGGTAAAATACCTGTTACTGTAAAAGGAACTATTCCTGCAAAATATTTTCATAAAAGAGCTACGGTAGAATTTGCACCGGTGTTAAAATATGATAATGGTACAACTGCTTTAAAATCAGTAACTATTCAGGGCGAAAAAATACAAGGCCCTGGTACACTAATAAAGAAAAAAGAAGGGGGATCATTTACATATTCAGATGTAATTGATTATAAACCAGATATGAATCTTTCTCAATTAGTTGTAAATGCAAAAGCAACGTTAAAAACCAAATCGGTTGAATTGGGAGAAAGAAAATTAGCCGATGGTGTTATATATACATCGGAAAGAATAGAAAACGAAGGAGACATTATATTAGCAGAACATGGTTATGTAAAAGAAACATTTGTTTCTAAAAATGCTGATATTTATTTTGCTAAAGCTAAATCTGATTTAAATTTAAAAACATTAGCTTTAAATAAAGATGAATCAAATACAAATAAATTAAAAGAGTTTACCGACTTTTTAATAAAAGAATGGCAAATTAAAAATATCGATGTTACTGCTTGGGCATCTCCCGAAGGAGAACAGAATTTAAATCAAGAATTATCAGATGATCGTTCAGTTACAGCTGAAAAATATTTAAAAGAGCAATTTAAAAAAATTGCTAAAGATAAAGCCAAAGCTAAAAAAGAAAAAGTAGATGAAAAGAAGCTAGAAGCTAATATCCCTGCAAGAAATTTAATCCCTAACGGAGAAGATTGGGATGGCTTTATGAAAGTGATAGGTTCTTCTTCTATTAAAGAAAAACAAAAAGTTCTTAATGTAGTTAATTCAGAACCCGATAGATTAAAAAAACAAAAAACGATTAACGATATGATCGTTATTTATCCTGAAATTGAAGAAGCAATCCTTCCTCAGTTAAGAAGAGCTAATATGAAAATAACATATTACGAACCTAAAAAAACTGATCAACAAATGGCAATGTTAGCTACAACAACTCCCGATTCTTTGAAAAATGATGAATTGTTATATGCTGCAACACTTACCGAAGATTTAACAACGAAGTTAACTATTTATGATGCTGCTACTAAAATTTATGAAGATAATTGGAAAGGGTATAATAATGCAGGATATATTTGTCTCCAAAAAGAAGAAGTTGCCAAAGCTATTACCTATTTAGAAAAAGCAAATACCTTAATGCCTAATAATGGAACTATTCTTAACAATTTAGGCGTTGCAACATTATGGAATAAAGAATATGATAAAGCAAAATCAAATCTTGAAAGTGCTCAAGGTTTAGGAATTAACGAAGGATATAATTTAAATGCGTATTATATTAAAAAAGGAGAGTACTCAACAGCAGTTTCTTCTGTTGGTTCTAGAACATGTTCCTATAATATTGCCTTAGCTCAATTAATGTCAGGTAATAACACTGCTGCTGCTGCAACGTTGGAATGTACAAACCCAAAAACAGCTGCTGTTTATTATTTAATGGCTGTTGTTGGTGCAAGATCTGGAAATACAACAATGATATACGAAAACCTTCCAAAAGCGATTGCTGCTGAAGCATCTTATAGAGCTCAAGCAAAAGATGATAGAGAGTTTTTAAAATATAATACTACTACAGAATTTCAAAATGCTATAAAATAAATATTCATATTTATTCAATAAAAAAGAGGCTGTCAATATTTGATAGCCTCTTTTTTTTGAATATCCTGAAAAAAATAATGAATTTATACCGATTACATATATTTTATCGGCATTATCATTGTAAATTTTAAAATATCCATTGGATTATTTTAAATTTCACAATCTATCTAACTCAACTATAACTCACGAATAATTTATCGATTAGAATACCATGTTTTTTAATCAACGTGAAAAATGGCATTCAGGAAATTTTGTAACAAAACAAGGTTCTGATTTGTGCAGATAGCTTGTGCTCTCGCCTCGCAAGCGAAGCGAAGCGGGAAGAAAACGCAATATAAGAATTCAATTTTTCTGAAATGAAGAGTTTCGGTTTCGG
>DAOLWT010000109.1:0-7385 GCA_035421345.1 Bacteroidales bacterium | reverse complement strand
CTATTAATCCAATAGGCGATAAGTAAAATGTTTTTTCCATTTGTATTTATTTATTACGAAAGATATAAAATTTTATTCTTTTAAAAAAATATGCGAATAAATTTCACAAGGTACTGTTGAGAGGTAAATTATGTTATACTATACTAAATTTGAGTAAAAAGAAAAGGAAGACATTTCATTTAAAAGTCTTCCTTTCCTACAAAAGCAGTTAATTCGAGTAATTATTCAATATTAGATGCAACATATTCGGTTAACTTACCTAAACTATTTACATAACTTCCATACTCATTATCGTACCATCCCATAATTTTTGCATGAGTAACAGGGATATTTGCTTCTTGTATATTAATAATACCCAGCGATGCTAGGATATCTGTATTAATAGTAAGAAAACCTGTTCGTGTATGTATTTCATTTCCTTCTATTACAATAGCTGCTGGGTATCCTAATAAATCGAGCGACACATTTTGTTTAGATGAAAAATACAGTAAATCTTTTTGAGCACCTTGTGCAGCGGTTTTGTATATATTTTTAATATAATCGGCATTAATATAGGGTACGCCATTTTCATTTAATCTAGAATTAAAGGTAATATTCAGCGCGATTAGTGAAACAGAGGTAGTCGGTATGCGGATGGAATCGGCCATAAATCCAAAACTTTTTATTTGAGGTATTACTTTCTCGAGTGTTTTAGCAGCTCCTGTTGAAGAAAGAATAATATTATTTAAGACTGATCTGTTTTTCCTTAAATCTTTGGCTCCAGATGAAGGTACGCTATCTAATACACTTTGTGTATTCGTAGCTGCATGAACAGTGGAAAGAGAGGCGGTTAAAACATTCGCCGTTTCTTTATCTTCCAATAAAGGTTTAATCATATGTGCTAAACCGGTTGTAGTACAGCTAGCCGCAGAAATAATATGATGATGTAAAGGGTTATAGCTTTCGTGATTTATTCCATAAATCATTGTTGGGTAATTATCCTGATCATCGGAAGAAGCGTTTTTTATTTTAAAGGGAGCACTTGTAATTACTTTTTGTGCACCTGCTACTAAATGCCCCATTAAACAGCCTTTTTCGTGATTGGTATTTGCAGGATCAAGAAATTTCCCAGTACAATCAACAACTAGGCGTACATTTTCATCTCTCCAATTAATATTTTTGGGATTTCTTTCTTCTCTTAAAAATTTTACAATAAACCCATCAATACTAACAATTCCTTTCTCTCGATCAACAATGTCAATATTGCATTTTTTGTTCGTATATCCATTTAAAAAGTGATGAATAGATCCATATGTTGAATCGGTACGTATCACTTGAATTAAATCCTCTAAACTTTGACCGACTTCTCTTCCAACGTTAACAACAACGCCATCGAAGTTTCTAGAAATTAAATGATACCAAATGCTTAATTTACCAATTCTTCCAAAACCATTAATTCCTAATAGTTTTTTTTCGTTAATGCTAATTTTCATAAGCTCTATTTTTTATTATTTATAATTGATGAATTTTAATTGGATAATTGCCTTTATATACAATGCCTTTATTTCCATCTATGGCGATAGGAGCAAGTGCAAAAAGTTCATGTCCGCTAATCATACATTTTTTTTCATTTTCGTATACAATCATATCGCTACAGTTAACGATACATATTTTCCCTAAGGTTGATGCAGTTACAGCAGCATGCGAGGTTGCTCCACCTTTTCCAGTTAACAATCCTTCACACTCAAAAATCATCTCAATATCATCGGGAACCGTATCGGGTCTAACGAGGATAGCGTTTTTATCGGGATATTTATTTTTAAGCAAGGCTAAGTCATGTTGATCAAATACAATTAAGCCGTTTAATACTTTCTTACTAATACCTATTCCACTGCCTATTTTCTCCATTTCTTCTTCCGCTGTTACAAATACTTCAATTTTATCGGGTTTAATAATAGACATATCTCTTGTTTGAAGTACATATAAATCTTCGGGTTCGGTTGTTTCGAATGTAAATTCGATTTCTTGATGACTAAAATTATGCTTCTCTATTAATTCTTCGGAAATACTTTTAAGTTTATTATAAATTTTAGGAAATGCTGTTTCGAGTGAAAAAGGGCTTTTTTGATAATATTTTATTCTTTGTTTTTCGCTAATAGGAAGAGTATTAACCAAGCCTGCAACAATATCTTCACCCTGACTTAAAAAGGAGAAATCGCCTGTAATATGAATCCCCGATTCTAATTCTTGTATATCGTTCGTAAACAAAACACCGGAGCCTGATTCGTTATGCAAGTTTCCGAAAATCATTTTTTGAACAACAACCGCCGTTCCCCATTCTTCGGCAATTTGCATGTGTTTGCGATAAACTTTAGCTCGGGAAGTATCCCAGGATTCAAAAACAGAAATGATCGCTTTTTTAATTTGCAAAAATGGATCCTCTTCAAAATAGACATTATTTTTTTTCAATAAAGCTTTATATTCAAAAGCCATTTCTTTCATTATCTCTTTGCTAAAATCAATTTTCTGTTGCACATGATATTTCTTTTTGAAATCCATCATAATTTTATCGAAATCGTTTCGATTAAGTCCATACGACATGCCCCATGTTTGCAACAATCGCCTATAACAATCCCAAGAAGTCCAACCAAAGTTTTTTTGCATGCTTAACTTTTCGGTAATTTCGTCGTTTAATCCAATGTTTAAGAATGTGTTCATAGCTCCCGGCATAGAAATAGCGGCACCAGAGCGTACACTTAAGAGAAGTGGATTTTCTGAGTTTCCATAAATTAACCCGGTTTTTTTCTCAATTTCTTTTATTTGATTTAAAACAAACGTATCTATTTCTGAATATAAAGAAGGTATTTTAACAATTGAATTTAGTCTTCGAAAAACCTCTGTAGTAACAATAAATCCTTCAGGAACAGGGAATTTATTTAAATATAATTTTTTTTGATAATACCCTTTTGAGCCCAAAAAAACTTGGTTATCGAGTTCGGGTGTTTCTTTATATAAAGGGCTAAGAATTAAATCGGGGTCGTACGACATAATATTCTTTATTTCGTTAGCCGATAAATCTCCTTCCATTTTTCTTAAACTCTTCAATATTTTGCCAATTAAATTATCGAGAATTTGAATTAAAAATGCAGAAGAAAGCAACTCTCTATATAAGATTTCCGATTTTTGTGCAATTATTTTCTTTTGTGTATTTGGAATCGCTTTATCAAATTTATCAACATAATTCGGAATTGTTATTTGCAATAATTTATCGTACGGATGAATAAAATAATTATGAATAATTTCTTTTATACTATCATCCATAAATTTAAAGATATTAATGTACTGCCCTATTGAAAAACTATCGGAAGTAAGACTGTACTGTAACATTTTCAAATTAGAATCAAAGCCCTGATCTGTAATTCCATCAAGGCTAATCCCTTCTTTTAGAAGTTGAATAATTAAACAAATTTCTTTTAAGGTTTTTGCGGTAAAATAATCGGTATTTGTTTTAGAAATTAAATTCAACATTAAATTAGATGCTATTTGTTCTAATCTAAAAGTTAAGCCTAGTGCTTCAAATTTATCTTCCCGGTATTGTCCATACATAGAAGGAATTCCAAATGCAATATGCCGCTTATAATAAATGTTCTCCCAGCCCTCCGTTTGTTCTGGATTAAAAATAATCTCATTTAACTTTTGCATGAATACAAAAATCAATTTAAGGGCTTCAATATTATTGCCACTTTCAATTAAACTCATTAATTTATCAATTTCACTTTGCTCTATGAAATGATAACGTGCAATAACGGTGGCAATATTTTTTGTTTCAAAAAGATATTTTTCCTTTAGCAACTGGTACAGCTCTATTATTAAAGCAACTCGTTGTTTGTCATTTTCATTATCGTGAGGAATAGCTAATAATATTTCCTCTATTTCTTTAACATTTTTTTCTAATAATGGGTTGATATGATCGTATTCAAATTTTTTAATTACTTTTTGAATTACCTGATGAACTCCTTGTACCCAGTCACTATTATCATCAATGGTATCTATAACATAAGGAGGTATTATTTTTTTCAATTTGTCTTTTTTAAGACTACTCCAAAAAATAATAATTTCATATATCATTTGAATATGCGAATTATTTCCTTCGGTATGAACCTGTTTTCTAAGAAAATGGATAAGTTTATCGTTTCGGAAAGAAATCTCATCAATTTTAGTTGACACATCGCGTAAATGCCCCTCTGCACCTATTTCACTAAAATAGACCGGGAAAATTCTTGAAAGTTGTTTAACTTGTTTATAAATAGGGCTTATTCTTGAATTTAATAAGGTCGTAATATCCTTTTGAAATAAATCCGTATCGAAAATAAATATTCCGCCTAATCTTAAATTAATAACTAAAGCCGACAATAAATTCTTCATTGTTTTGGGCTCATACTCAATTAATTCGAGCCATATTCGAATGTTTTTTACGTGATTGGGATTGACTTTAATGCCCCAATTATCCGATTTATATTCGACTTCGGGATTAACAAAACCAAATTGAATAACTTGATTCTCGAAATAATGAATTAATTTTAAATTATTGGTGAGAATTATTTCTTTACCGAGGGTAAGAATAGAATCGAGTATTAAAGGGGTATACGTCTGTTTAAAATCATTAAATAACGCAAATAGCTCATAAATAGACTGGAGGCATTGCTCTTCGTTAAGTTCGTGACTAATGCGTTTTATTGCATTATTTAAATCTATTAATAAATAGTTTCTATGATAAATAACGCCAGGGAGTCGTAATAAATAAAAAATATAACAGAACTGCTCTGTAGGTTTTTCAAAATCATTAATTTTTTTTCTTAAGGCATCAATAATATCAGAGAATGTAAAGGTTTGTTCCATGAGAGAATCCCATGTTTCCGCTTTCTTTATTTGTTGATAATAATAGTTTATAAACTCATTGCCAAAAGATTTAATGGTAGAAGAATAATCCTTATGCATTTTGTTTATATTCTCGCTATACCATTTCTCGATATTTAATGTTTTATCCCAGTATTCAACATGATTGTGAACTAATTTCTTGGAAAAGTCTAGCACTCTTTTATTAATAAGAGGGTTCTCAAGTCCTTTATTGATACTTTTTTTATAATACCCAATATTACTAACATATCCGAAGAAATTAGACGGGAAATTTTTTTCCAAAATATCGAAAAAATAAAATAACTCTTCGTTATATAACGAAATGGAATCGTAGTTTTTATTATAAAAATCCAGGTATATAAATACTAAATGTTTAGAAAGGTCGTCCGGTAATTTTTCGGAAAAGAGTTTATCAAAAATATCAATAATTATTCTTATCGCTTTATTACATTCATTTGATTCTTTACATATCCAAAAATTGCCTACAGCGATATCGTGAAACAGCTCTACTACTTCTTTTTTATTAGAATAGGGATGATGTAATTCTTTAAAGAATTCATTCGATTTTTGATGAATCCCCCAGTATTTCTCGGAAAGAAGCAAAAACCATTGGTGCTCCTTAGGAATATCATACGCAATGCTTTTTGTTTCTTTTAAATTAACTTCTAATGCTTGTGATTTTATATTGAATTCTTTCATTTCGCTAGGAATTTAATTAAATCAATAATTCGTGCAGAATACCCACTTTCGTTATCATACCATCCTATAATCTGAATAAAATCGCTTCCTAAAATTTTTGTTGATAATGCATCGAATACGGCCGAATTTAAATTATTCGTAATATCGCTACTAACAATAGGGTCTGTTGTATATTCCAAATACCCTTTTAACTGATTTTGAGCATAATTTAAAAAAGTATTATTAATATCTTCTTTGTTTACTTTTTTGTTAAGTAAGGCTGTTATCTCTACAAAAGAACAATCTACTACCGGAACTCTCGTTGCAAACCCATCGAATCGATTAACTAATTCGGGGATAATATATTTAATTGTATCTACGGCGCTTGTAGTGGTAGGAATAATATTATTCAGGGCCGAGCGCGCTCTTCGGTAGTCGGTATGAAACCCATCTTGCAAATTTTGATTATTGGTGCATGGATGAACGGTATTCATAAATGCTTTTTCTAAATTAAATTCATGGCATAACACATGAAGCAATACAGCAGCACAATTGGTGGTACATGAGGCATTCGAAATAATGGCATCGGTTGGTAAAATAGTCTGATTATTTACCCCCATTACAACTGTTTTTATTGATTTATCTTCGGGGGGTGCACTTAAAATAACATGCTTAACCCCTTCTTTGAAATGATTGTTTAACGTAATTTTATTTTTAAATTTCCCACTGCATTCAACAACATAATCAACGCCCATTTCTTGCCATTGTATATCTAAAGGGTTAGAATGATTAGTTACTTTTTTTTTACGACCGTTTACATTTAAAAAATTATTTTCTATATTAATCGTTGCATTAAAGCGTCCATGCGTACTATCATATTTTAATAAATACTGCATAAGGGCGATATCCATTTTATCGTTAATATGAACTACTTCTATATGCGGGTTTGATTGAAGCATTTTAAATACCAATTTGCCTATTCTTCCAAATCCGTTAATTCCAATTCGTACTTTCATTGTTGTATTTTCTAGTATTTAAATATACACTTTTAATAATTCTATTATAAATCGTAACGACCATCCGCTTCGGGCTGATAAATTAACTCTTCTATTTTTATTTTGGTTTTTCCTGCTGGCACAATCCAATCAATAACATCCTTTACTTTATATCCAATTAAAGCGGCGGCTACAGGTGAAAAAATAGAGATTTTCCCTTCTTTTAAATTAGCTTGATCGGGGAAAACAAGTTGTAGTTGAACATTTTTTTGCGTGTTTAAAAATTTCAATTTCACAATAGAGTTCATGGTAATAACATCGCTTGGTATTTCTTGTGGTTTAACAATTTTTGCAGTATTTAATTCTTTCATTAAGGCATCTGCTTCTTTTGGTTCCACCATTCTATATTGAATAGCGTCCGAAATACATTTCTTAATTCGGGTATAATCGAACCCACTAATTATAATTTTTTTCATGGCTATATTTTTAAATTAATACTAATTATCCTTTTTATGATTTTTTTAAGTATAAACTATATTTTATAATTATATTCTGTTATTAAATTATTGAAAGAAAATGATTTTATTTTAACTTTTAACTCGTTTTTGCTGATTTAAATAAACTCTTTTAGGTTAATTAAATCGCTTTTTTCTTTAAAGAAGAAATTTAAAACGATAAGCAGGGGTTTGAAAACCTCTAATTTGTTCTTCTCTTTTGATTGAGAATTGAATTATTTGCGAGTTTATGAGGAAACGATATATACTATTTTTAAATTTTTCTAATACAATTCGAGGAGAACTGTAGTAAGAATTAATT
>DAOLWT010000108.1:0-7465 GCA_035421345.1 Bacteroidales bacterium | reverse complement strand
TAATGCCGATGACATAGATGTTATAGTACAATTTATTGGACTATTACATATATGCTTTCGGTATTAAACACATTCCGCTAAAATTATTTTCCTAAAGGTTGTGCAAACATAGTTACGTCTTTTTCGCTAATGGTTTTATTACATAAAATAGATAAACGTTCAACTACGTTTCTTAATTCGCGTATGTTTCCTGTCCATTGTATTTTTTGCAGAGCGGTGTACGCATCTTTGGTAAATGTCATTAATGGTTTTCCCTGAGTTTGACAAATTTCTTTTAAAAAATAATTAGCCAACAAAGGAATATCGGAAGCTCTTTCGTTTAAAGAGGGGACATGAATTAATATGACACTTAGTCGATGATATAAATCTTCGCGAAACGTTCCTTTTTTAATTTCTTCGGGAACATTTTTATTCGTAGCTGCAATAACTCTTACATCTACAGGAATTTCTTTTTCACCTCCAACACGCATAATTTTATTTTCTTGTAACGCGCGCAATACTTTCGATTGGGCCGAAAGACTCATGTCGCCTATTTCGTCGAGGAAAAGGGTTCCGCCATGGGCTTGTTCAAAATTGCCTTTCCGTTGTTTTATAGCCGATGTAAAAGACCCTTTCTCATGTCCGAATAATTCACTTTCTATTAACTCCGAAGGAATAGCGGCACAATTTACTTCCACAAAAGGAGCTGAATTTCGAACACTTTTTTCGTGTATCCATCGTGCTACTAATTCTTTGCCTGTGCCGTTATTACCGGTTATTAATACCCTAGCATCGGTAGGAGCAACACGTTCTATTAATTCTTTTATTTGGTTTATAGCAGGAGATTCTCCTACCATTTCAATGGTTTTATAAACTTTTTTCTTAAGTGCTTTGGTTTCGTTCACTAGATGTCCTTTATCCATCGCATTTCTTAAGGTGATAAGAAGTCGGTTAAGTTCTAATGGTTTGGCAATATAATCGAAAGCTCCTTTTTTAATAGCATCAACGGCTGTTTCAATGTTGCCATGGCCTGATATCATGATTACCGGAGTATCGCAAAAGCTAAGAATTTTTTCGAGTACTTCAATACCATCCATTTTAGGCATTTTAATATCGCAGAGAATGGCATCGTATTGGTTTTTCTTTACGTTCTCTATTCCTTCTACCCCGTCTACGGCTTCATCAACGATATATTTCTCGTATTCCAAAATTTCACGCAAGGTACTGCGAATACTTTTTTCATCATCTATTACCAGTATTTTCGCCATTATAAATATTTTATAAAAATAAACAGTTTAATTTTTTTTTCTTATCAACGTAACCAACTACTTTTTTCTTTAAAACTTTTCTCTTTTTAACTTCTATAAGTTAACCATTTCCATAGTTCTTTATAATCAACTTTCTTTCCGTACATCAGTATGCCGGTTTTGTATATTTTAGCGGCTAGCCAGGTGCAGAAGAGGAAGCCTAATATTAAAAGAGTAACCGATAACACAATTTCGATAATAGGAACACCGAAAGGAATACGTACCATCATAATAATAGGGGAGGTGAGTGGTATTATAGATAGCCAAAAGGCAACAGGCCCTTCTGGATTATTAATAACAAACTGACTCGCCACCAGGCCAAAAATTAAAGGAGCTGTAATAGGCAACATAAATTGTTGGGTGTCGGCTTCACTATCTACAGCTGAACCAACAGCCGCAAAGAGGGCTGCATATAAGAGGTAACCAAAAAGAAAATAAAACAAAAACGAAAATATCATAACACCAAAATCAATATTCCCGATAGATTCAATAATATCTCGCATGCCTTGGTTCTTGTATTGAGTTTCTTCATTTAGTTGAAGCATTTGTTCTTGGTTCATTATTTTAGAATTTCCAATGATAGGATTTTCTGTGTTTTTAAAATTAAAGGTGTTGGGCATTAGGGTTTGAAAAAAAGTAACAATGGCAAAAGTTAATAAAATCCAAAGGAGAAACTGAGTAAGTCCTACCATCGCTATTCCTGTAATTTTCCCAATCATAAGCTGGAAAGGTTTAACAGATGAAATAATGACTTCAACGATACGACTTGTTTTTTCTTCAATTACCCCTCTCATTACTTGCGTGCCAAACATAAAAATGAACATATAAATGAGAATACCTGAAAACATTCCTAAAATGGTGCTAATTTCGGTATTGCCTTTTTCTTCCAGCCCTTTTCCTTTAAGTTTAATGGTTGCTAAATTTATATTCGTTTCTATCGACTTTAAAACGTTTTTGTCGATTCCTGATGAAGAAAGTTTCATTGTTTCCAGCTCTTTCTTTAAAATATTTTCAATATATTGTTTAACAGTAATGCTGGGTTGTTTGTTTGAAAATAAAGCAGCGGTAGATGGTTTGCTTACAAAATCGGCAGGAATATAAAGAATGGCATAATAATCGGTGCTGTCGAAGTTGTTTTTGGCATCTATAATTTTTAAAGCAGAATATTCAAACTTAATATTTTCGGTATTAGGGAATGCATTATAAAAAATCCCTTTCTCGTCTACTACACTAATGGTTTTTTCTTTGTCCGACATTTGAGCAATAAAAACGGGAACAATGACCAAAGCAGCTAAAAGAATAGGTCCTAAAATAGTCATTACAATAAAAGAACGTTTTTTTACTCTCGATAAATATTCTCTGTGGATAATGATTAATATTTTGTTCATATAAATAAAGATATTTAATGTCTAATTATTTTCTTCCATATAACCTTCAATTTGCGAAATAAATATATCGTTCATGCTGGGAATAATTTCATGAAACGTATGTATTTCGGCATTGGGCAATATATGCTGAATTAATTCGTTGGGACTATTTCCTGCAGTTGTTTTAATTCTAACTTTAGTAATATGGTCTTCGGTCGATTCTGTTAGAATTTGGAATTTGTTGCTGGCAATATCTTTTAAGTCAATTTTTATATTTGATAACTCAAATTCAAAAATATTTTGTTTAAACCTTGTTCTAATTTCTTTTACGCTTCCATCTAAAATTTTCTTCGACTTATTTATTAACGCAATATAATCGCAAAGCTCTTCTACCGATGACATATTATGGGTAGAGAAAATAATTGTTGCCCCATTATTTCTTAATTGAAGTATTTCATCTTTTAATAAATTAACATTTATAGGATCGAAACCGCTAAAAGGTTCGTCGAAAATAAGCAGCTTGGGATTATGCAATATAGTTACAATAAACTGTACTTTTTGTTGCATTCCTTTCGATAGTTCTTCCACTTTTCTTCCCCACCAAGATTGAATTTCGAATTTCTCGAACCAATATTTTAATTTGGTTAAGGCATCTTGTTTCGATATTCCTTTAAGTTGCGCAAGATATAATGCTTGTTCTCCTACGTTCATTTTTTTATAAAGTCCACGTTCTTCGGGAAGATAACCTATTAATGAGACATGATGCGGTTGTAGCTTCTCTCCATTAAAAAAAAGAGTTCCTTCGTCGGGACCGGTAATTTGATTAATAATCCGGATAAGAGTCGTTTTTCCGGCACCGTTAGGACCTAAAAGACCAAAGATACTTTGCGATGGAACTGCAATACTTACCTTGTTTAATGCGGTATGATTGGCAAAGCGTTTTGTAACATTTTCTGCTTGAAAGATATTCATTCTATTTAATTTGAGGTTATAATATTACAAAATATTTATTTTATAAATAGAAAAAGTATTTAAATTTTTAATAAAAATTTAAATGAAGTGTCGTAGAAGTAATTCAATAAACGTAGTAAGAGAAGCAAATTTATTTAAACATTTCACGCATACGCTCAAAGAAATTTTTGTCTTTTTTGTCAGGGTTCGGAATAAAGTTCGGAGAATGTTGAATCTTTTCCATTATCGCTTTTTCTTCTTTACTTAATACTTGAGGTGTCCATACATTCACATTAACCAATAAATCGCCTCTTGAATATGAGTTTAGTGAAGGTAAGCCTTTTCCTTTTAATCGTAATACCTTGCCTGATTGAGTTCCCGGATCTATTTTAACGCGAGCTTTCCCGTTAATGGTAGGAACTTCAATAGTGGTGCCTAATGCAGCTTCCGGAATACTGATGTAATGTTCGTATAATAAGTTTTCATTATCTCTCATCAATAAAGGATGTTCTACTTCTTCAATCAGGATTATTAAATCTCCATTAATACCTCCACGAGCAGCTGCATTTCCTTTACCACTCACAGAAAGTTGCATTCCTTCAGAAACACCGGCAGGAATATTTAAAGAGATTATTTCTTCTCCTTTAACAATGCCGTTTCCAAAACAAGTATTGCATTTATCGGTAATAATTTGTCCTTCTCCCCCGCAACTCGGGCAAGCCGAAGAGGTCTGCATTTGTCCTAGAAAAGTATTGGTTACTCGGGTAACATGCCCGGTGCCATGACAAGTAGAACAAGTACTGTATGAAGAACCTCCTTTAGCTCCGGTACCATTGCATGTGGAGCAGTTAATATATTTATTGACTTTAATTTTTTTCTCAACACCGTTAGCAATTTCTTCTAAGGTTAGTTTAACTTTTACACGTAGGTTAGATCCTTTATTAACCCTTCGAGAACGTTGTCCTCTGGAACTATATCCACCACCAAACATATCGCCGAAAATATCGCCAAAATGACTGAAGATGTCGTCCATGTTCATGCTGCCACCTCCAAATCCAGAGGCATTTCCTAGTCCGGCATGACCATACTGATCGTATTTTTGTTTTTTCTCCGGATTGCTTAGAACTTCGTAAGCTTCGGCAGCTTCTTTAAATTTTTCTTCGGATGCTTTATCTCCCGGGTTTTTATCCGGATGATATTTAATAGCCATTTGCCGATATGCCTTTTTTAGTTCAGCTTCCGATGCGTTTTTCTGAACTCCTAATACTTCGTAATAATCTCTTTTTCCCATCAAATAAAATGATTAATTTCCAACAACAACTTTAGCAAAGCGAATTACTTTACCGTTTAACATATATCCTTTTTCTATTACTTCAATTATCTTTCCTTTCATTCCTTCCTCTTCTGTCGGAATATTTGTAACAGCTTCGTGAAAATCAGTGTCAAATACTTCGTTGTCTGTTTTAATTTCTTCTAATCCTTTTTGGATTAATATTTTTTTAAATTTATTAAAAATGAGTGTTGTTCCTTCAATAAAAGGTTGCGCTGCTTCATTTCCTTCCATCGATTTTATAGCTCTTTCCAAATCATCAATTATTGGAAGCATCGATTTTACAACATCTTCGGAAGCATATTTAATTAAATCGATTCGTTCTTTGTTGGTTCTTTTACGATAATTATCAAATTCGGCATGAAGACGTAAAAATTTATCGTTTACTTCTTTAAATTTTTCTTCATAATTTGGTGATTTTTCTTCCGCTTTTGTTTTTTCTTCTGTTAGTTCAGAATTAGCTGTAGTGTCATTTGTTGACTCATTGTCAGTTCCAGTAGAATTTGCGTTTTCTAATACTTCTTCCGTATTTTCTTTAGTCTCTTTCACGTTTTTCTTTTTATTCATTTTAAATATTTTGAATATATTTTTATTCATAAATTCATAGTTGGTGGTATTTACAAAATACTTGCCATACTATATAACAAGTCATTTTGTCATAAAAAACAAAATTATTGCAAAGGTAATATAAATTAGATAAAAAGGGGGGGTTTAAAGCAGTTAGTTCTGTAATAGTTCTTGTAGTTTAGCTTCAAGCGCTTCGTCACGCAATCCTTTTGCAAGAACAATTCCATCTTTGTTTATTAAAAAATTAGCAGGAATGGAATTAACCCCGTAGGTAGAAGCGGCTTCATTGTACCATGATTTTAAGTCGCTAACATGATATGGCCAAATAAGACTATCGTTTTTAATACCGCTAATCCAGGCTTCTTTCGTTTTATCAAGAGAAACACTAAAAATAGTGAAGCCTTTGCATTTAATTTTTTTAAATTTCGTGTCTTTATATTTTAAATATGCTTTAACCAAGGTTGGGTTTTCTCTACGACATGGGCCACACCAAGAAGCCCAGAAATCAATCAATATAAGTTTGTTTTGAATAGAATTAAGCGCAATAACAGAATCGTTTGGATTTTTCATGCTTATATCCGGTGCTTTATCTCCAATATTAACAGCTTTCATTTTATTTAATGAAACAGCATTGTCGCTGTTATAAATAAAAAAAATAGAAAATATGGCAGAAAGGATAAATATAAATACAGAAATATGTTTAACTTTTTTCATAGATTTTTTTTACAAAATTAATAAAAAATGAATATAATATCACACATAAGAATTGATAAAGACGTGCAAAAAACCTTTACTCAATTCTTTTAATTTTAGCCCCAATTTGTTGTAAGCGGGTATCAATATATTGGTATCCTCTGTCAATTTGTTCTATGTTATGAATAACACTTTTCCCTTGGGCCGATAAGCCTGCTATTAAAAGAGAAACCCCCGCACGAATATCAGGAGAAACCATTTCAATTCCACGTAAGGGAAATTGTTTGTTAAGGCCTATAACAGTAGCTCGATGGGGATCGCATAATATAATTTGAGCTCCCATATCTATTAGTTTGTCAACAAAAAACAAACGGCTTTCAAACATTTTTTGATGAATTAATACACTTCCCTTTGCTTGAGTGGCTACTACTAAAACAATACTTAAAAGGTCAGGTGTAAACCCGGGCCATATAGCATCGGCAATGGTTAGAATAGAACCGTCGATGAAGGTTTCTATTTCGTAATGGCTTTGAGAAGGAATATATATGTCGTCGCCTTTTTTCTCGAGCGTTATACCTAATCGTTTAAATACTTCGGGAATAATTCCTAGTTGTTCGTATGCTACATTTTTTATAGTTAGTTCGCTTTCTGTCATGGCTGCCAGTCCAATAAAACTTCCTATTTCAATCATATCGGGGAGTAATCGATGCGAAGTCCCTTTTAATTTTTCAACTCCTTCAATCGTAAGTAAATTAGATCCAATACCGTTAATATGGGCACCCATTCTTACAAGCATTTTACAGAGCTGTTGTACATAGGGTTCACAGGCTGCATTATAAATGGTGGTGGTTCCTTTGGCTAAAACAGCAGCCATTATAAGATTTGCTGTACCGGTAACAGAGGCTTCATCAAGATGCATATAAGTTCCGATAAGTTTTTTAGCACTTACATTATAAAAATGATCATCGGCATTATAGTTAAAATTAGCCCCTAGCTTTTGCAGTCCTATAAAATGGGTGTCTAAACGTCTTCGTCCAATTTTATCGCCTCCGGGTTTAGGAATATTTCCTTTTCCAAAACGAGCTAAAAGCGGACCAAGAATCATAATAGAGCCTCTTAAGCTGGCCGCCTTTTGCTTAAAATTTTCGGAGTTCATATAATCCAAATCAATATTTGCTGCTTTGAATGTAAATTCATCCGAATTTGTTTTTTCAATACTTACACCTAAGTCTTTTAATAAATCAATAAGCTTGTTAACATCACGAATATTA
>DAOLWT010000107.1:0-7470 GCA_035421345.1 Bacteroidales bacterium | reverse complement strand
ATGGACATTCCATGTGACCTTAAAAAAAATAAAATTATACACATGAAAAAAAATATTTGGAATCATTATCAAAAAGTAAAATCAAGTTCTCCTTTGGTGCATAATATTACAAATTATGTAGTAATGAATAATACCGCCAATGCTCTTCTTTCCGCTGGGGCATCGCCTATTATGGCGCATGCACTCGAAGAAATGGAAGACATGGTTCGTATTTCCGGTGCACTGGTTATCAATATTGGAACATTGAGCCCGCAATGGATAGCTGCAATGAAATTAGCCATTAAACAAGCGAATAAGTTAAATAAACCGGTTGTTTTCGACCCGGTAGGGGCGGGTGCTTCTGCTTATAGAAATAAAACAATTAGTGAATTGCTTTCCATCGGAAAATACGCCGTTATCAGAGGCAATGCTTCAGAACTCATGGCTGTTGCATCTTCCGAGAATCATACCAAAGGGGTTGATAGTGTGAATACCTTAGAACAAGCATTCGGTTCCGCTCAGTACTTAAGCAAAAAACAGGATAATGTTATTTGTATGAGTGGAAAAACTGATGTAATTATTTATAAAGATAAAATAGCTAAAATATTTAATGGCCACGAGATGATGGGAAAAGTAACCGGTTTGGGTTGCTCTGCTACTGCACTTATAGGTGCTTTTGTTGCGGTGAGTGACGATTATTTTTCTGCAACGGTGAGTGCGATGGCTATTATGGGTGTTGCTGGCGAAATAGCAGCGAATGGTTCTGCTGGGCCGGGTAGTTTACAGTTGAACTTCCTCGATAAATTGTATAATATAACAGAAGAAGAATTTTTACAGCATATTAAATTGGAAACAAATGTTTAAATTGTGTTTGGTTACCGATGAAAAACTTTGCATGGGAAGAAGCCTGCCAGATATTGTTCGTAAGGCAGTTGAAGGGGGCGTTACCATGGTGCAGTTAAGAGAGAAAAATGCGGACACACGAACATTTATTGAAAAAGCATTCATATTAAAAGAAATATTAAACCCTTTTCGGGTGCCTCTTATTATTAACGATCGGGTGGATGTGGCATTAGCGGTAAAAGCCGATGGTATTCACATAGGACAAAAAGATATGCCGTATGAATTACTTAAAAAAATAATTCCCGAAAGCATGATTGTCGGCCTTTCGGTAGAAACAATGGAGCAAATTCAAATTGCCAATAATTATAAAGTAGATTATTTGGGAATAAGTCCTATTTTTGCTACACCTACTAAAACCGATACTTTAGGGTGTTGGGGAATTGAAGGATTAAAAAAAGCACGAAATATCACTAATCATAAGCTAATAGCAATAGGAGGTATTTCTAAAACCAATGTAAAAACAATAATAGATGCAGGTGCTAACGGTATTGCGGTTGTTTCGGCTATTTGTTCAGCCGAAGATCCCCAAAAAGCAGCATCGGAGCTATTATCCTTAATTAATATAAAATTTAAATTTTAATCAGTATAAAATGACACAATTACAACAAGCATTAAAAGGTGTTATCACCAACGAAATGAAAATAGTTGCAGCAAACGAACAAGTGGATGCAGCATGGTTACGACAAGAAATAGCAGCCGGAAGAATTGTTATTCCTAAAAACGTAAACCATTCTTTTCCTGTTCGCGGAATAGGGAGCGGCTTATCTACCAAAATAAATGCAAATATTGGCACTTCCGAAAAGCATTGTAACCTGAAAGAAGAAATAGAAAAAATGAAGATAGCCGTTAAATACGGCGCCGATGCATTGATGGATCTTTCTACCGGAGGTAACTTACATCAAATATTAAAACAAATTATTGCCGAATCGGATGTTATGATTGGTACGGTTCCTATTTATGGAGTAGCAACTAAAATTTTAGCCGAAGGCAAGAAAATTTCGCAACTCGATCCAGAAGAATTATTCCAGGAAATAGAATTGCAAGCTCAAATGGGCGTCGATTTTATGACTCTTCATTGTGGTGTTACCAGGTCGTCGCTCTCGTTTTTAGATAACGATCAACGGGTTTGCGGTATTGTAAGTAGGGGCGGCGCTTTATTAAAACGCTGGATTGTGGATAACAATAAAGAAAACCCCTTATATGAACAATACGACAGAGTGCTCGAGATATGTAAAAAATATGATGTAACAATAAGTCTGGGCGATGGTCTTCGTCCGGGAAGCGGCGCAGATGCTACCGACCGTGGACAAGTAGCAGAATTACTTATATTAGGTGAGTTGGTCGATAGAGCCAGAGCAGCGGGCGTTCAGGTAATGGTAGAAGGACCGGGACATATGCCGTTCGATCAAATTGAAATGAACATGAAATTAATGAAAAGAGTTTGTCATGATGCGCCTTTTTATGTTTTAGGACCATTGGTAACAGATTGTGCTCCCGGCTATGATCATATTGTTGGAGCAATAGGTGGAACACTAGCTGCTATAAACGGAGCTGACTTTTTATGTTATGTAACACCGGCCGAACATTTGTGTTTGCCGAATGAAAACGATGTGAAAGAAGGAGTAATGGCAAGTAAAATTGCAGCACATAGTGCCGATATAGTTAAAAATGTGAAAGGAAGTAGAGAACGCGACCAAATTATTTCTAAAGCACGAAGAGAACTTGATTGGGAAACCATGTTTAAAATGGCGCTAGATCCTGAAATTGCAAGAAAAAGAAAAAAAGAATCGGAAAGTAGCGAGGAAGATCATTGCTCTATGTGCGGGAATTTATGTGCTGTTAAAAACGATCGTAACATCTAATGGATTATTTTTTAACCATAGCAGCTTCCGATAATAGTGGTGGTGCCGGTATTCAGCAGGATATAAAGGTGAGTCATGAATTAGGATACTGGCCTCTTTCCGCGATAAGCGGGATTACGGTGCAGGATTTTAAAAACGTGTATCTGGTAGAAGCGGTTAAATCTTCTTTATTGCAATTACAAATAAACCAATGCTTGCAGTCTTTTCCGCTTAAAGCAATTAAAATTGGTGCGATTTGTAGTAAAGAAAATTTAGATGCAATAGTTGATTGTTTAAAAAATAATTCAACACAAAATATTGTATTAGATACCGTTTTATCTTCTACCGGAGGGACTCCTTTTCTCGATGCATCCTCAATATTGATTATGAGAAAAGACTTATTTCCACTTTGTAAACTGATTACCCCGAATAAACATGAATTTGAACAATTGGTAAATACTGAAATTACTACAATAGAAGAAGGAATTGAAATAGCTCAAATAAAATGTAACGAATGGAACACCGCTATTTTATTAAAGGGGGGGCATTTTAAAGGAGATAAATTGAAAGAAGCATTAATAACCAAAAATGAAGTCTTCTTTTTTGAAAGGGAATGGAATAATTTCACCTATTCGCATGGAACAGGTTGTACGCTTTCTTCAGCAATAGCTTGTTTTTTAGGGAAAGGAGAAAGCTTAAAAGGCGCATATATAAAAGCGACAAATTATTTGGTAGAACATTTTAAAAATTTAAACCAATTGTAAATTTAAAATAATCCAACGGATATTTTAAATTAAACAATGGGAATACCGAAAGCTAATTATTTTTTCAAATAAAAAAAGCATTTTATAATTTATAAAATGCTTTTTTTTATTTTACGAAAGAATAATTATTTCTTTAATAAATCACGAATTTCTGTTAATAAAACTTCTTCTTTTGTAGGTGCGGGAGCTGCTGCAGGAGCTTCTTCTTTCTTTTTCTTTGCAGAGTTTAGCCCTTTAATTAATAAAAATACAGCAAAAGCAACAATTAAAAAGTCGAAGGTAACTTGTAAGAAGTTTCCATAATTTAATGTTACGGCAGGATTAGCCCCGACAGCTTCTTTCATCACAAATTTTAAATCGGAAAAATTTACTCCGCCAACAAGCAAACCTATTGGAGGCATAATAACATCGCTTACTACAGAAGCAACAATTTTACCAAAAGCGGCACCAATAATTATACCGACAGCCATGTCGATAACATTGCCTTTCATGGCGAATGTTTTGAATTCTTCAATAATTTTCATAATTTTTAGTTTATATTAATTGTACGCTTAAAATTTATATGCAAAGCCAATACCCAAAATTTCTTTAAACTGAATGCGAGGACCTGTTGCATCAATTATTCCATCATCATTATTATCTATTTGAATATCGATATCATCATCGTATAATAAATGCGTGTTTATATTTACCGAGATAAATTTATTTACTTTAAAAGCTATTTGTGTTTCCCAGCTTACATCAATATTTTGTGGATTTTTAAGGTAGTTTGAGAATAAATCCATTTTAGTGGTAAGAGCTATATTTTTTAACAATTCTTCTTTAAAATCGTTGCGTGAATAAATAACACGTATATAACCTCCGAGTTCTTTTTTTATTTTTTTTCCATGAATTAAAACATTTCCTAAATTATCGTATGTTGCGGGATCAACACCAAAAGCACCAGCATCGGCAAGTGTTTTGTCGTTTACAATCGTTATTTTAGCAGTTAAAGGAGATAAAAACATACTGAAATAATTGTTTGGTTTATAGTCCATACCAATAGCTCCAAGTAAATAGGCAGGAGATAAAAGATTGGAAATTATAACAGAATCATTTGGATAGTTATATCCCGGTCTCATTTGTGTTTTAAAATTGATTAAAGCTGCATAATAGAAATTAGTAAATGCTTCTCTTCCATATTTAGATAAGAAATCAATTTTATCGTCTGTCTTCATAAAATCGGATTTCTTTCCTTGTCTTAATATTCCATATCCTAAATCTAAAGAGTTATCTAATACCGTTTTCCCTTTTTTATAATTAGCAAAGGTGCTTAAAAGTCCGTTTAATGAAAGAGAAGGTTGTCCTCCAGCAGCCCAATTTGTTAACGATGTTTGCGATAAATTAAGGGCAAAAACACCTCCTGTTTTCCACCCTTGCGTGGTATCGGCATTTTTTTCTTTTAATTTTTTTTCAGCATCGGTTATTTGTCCAAATGAAAATTGAAAAAATAATAAAGCTGTAAAAATGATTATAAAAGTCTTATTGCTCATAGTAATTATTTTAAATTAAAACTTAACATTCTAGCAAATGTAGAATTTTTTTGATAATTTTTATATTATAGAAAAGGAGAAATATTATTTGATAATCTTTCTGAAAAAATAAGTAAATTTGAAAAAATTTTAAAAAGTATATGGAAATAGAAGGAAAATTATTACAGTTGCTTCCAGTTCAGGACATTAAAAGTCAAAAAGGGGTTATGCGGAAAATGGAATTTGTGCTTGAAATAGAATCTAAGTTTCCCAAAAAGCTTTGTTTTGAATTATGGAATGATAAAATTGATTTAATGAATGCAAACCCAGGAAATAAATTAAAAGTTTATTTTGATGTTGATAGCCGTGAATACAACGGTAAATGGTACACAAAAGCAACGGCATGGAAAGTAGAAAATATGGAGAATTCCTCTTCCGCTCAAAATATGTCT
The DNA here is from genome assembly GCA_035421345.1 of Bacteroidales bacterium. Lineage (GTDB taxonomy): Bacteria > Bacteroidota > Bacteroidia > Bacteroidales > CG2-30-32-10 > DAOLWT01. Next base: position 2,020 of record DAOLWT010000107.1, on the reverse strand, counting down.
AATGAAGAATTACCTGCAACGTTTTCTGCATCTAAAGAAGAAATGGATGACTTGCCTTTTTAAAAGGAGAATTATTGAAAAGCAATTTTGTTAAAATAAAATACGGTTCTTCTCGATTTATCCATCTGTTTGTTTCTAATACGTTGATACCCGTATGAAATAAAATAATTTCCATACCAGTATTCCATATCACTATCATAATCGTTGATTACCTTATCGTTATTGTAACTTGTTTCAATTTTAGTATATTCCTTGCTTTCAATAACATCGTTTCCTTGTATTACTTTCGATGCAATATCGCCGGCATAGTTATAAGCGAGAACAATATCTTCTCCGTCAATTAAAACTTTAATACGTTCATGTAGATTAAATGTGAGAATATTAAACATATCAAAGCTATTTTCCCATAAAATTTCCCCTTTTTTATTAAAACAAGCAATAATCGCGTTGGTATACCGATACCCATCAAAAACCATTTCGGTAGTGGTTGTAGGTCGTCCGTAAATATCGAAGGTAGTTCTGTGAACCTGATGATATTCGGGGTAATATGCTTCTGCAATCATAATGTAAGAAGAATCTCTTTCAATAATATCGTGTACGAGTAATTTGTAATCGTATAAAATTTCTTTTCCTTTAGCTTCCAATTTAGTTGCTTTTTTAATCATTTTAAAAGTTCTACGCGCTGTTAAATAGGAATAAAAACTTTTAAATTTCGAAAAATTATAAAAAGTAATATTTTGTTGAATATTATTATTCGTGTTCGCAACATAAATGCCGTTAGACCCCTCCGAAAAACCGCTAAATGCCGGATTTGCACTATTTCCTTTAGTGTTGTTATTATACGTTCCAATGATAACTTTTTCGTTTTGATTTAAAGAAGCAACTTTTGCTGTATTTAATTTTCTTTTTTCGTTGTTTGTTGTTAAGCTGATTGTCGATAATTTTTCGCCGGATATATTATATTCATCAATGTGCATTATATTCGTTTTTCGAGGAATAAAATTCTTAATACTTAAAAGATAGGAAGATTGTAACGTGTCTTTGGTTAGCCCATCAACATAGGCTTGAGCAGGGTATTCGTTTTCAACTAGTTTACCCGTTTTCGATGCCATGTCATATAAATAGATTAAAGGTTGGTATCTCTTTATATTTATTCCTGTGATAAGCGGGATTAAAGTAAACGATAATGCTGTTTGTCCAATAGTTTTGCCTTTAGCAGGTAATGTATGCCCGGATAGCATAGCTACATCGTTTATTACTTTAAACCCGGTGATGGTAGATTTCTTGGATATTTCTGAATTGAATGTTGAAATACTTGAATTTACGACATCTATTTTCAAAATTTGAAAATTTCCTTTTGAACTGGAAGAATATTTATTTTCAAGATAAATGTAAAGATATTGATCGCTATAATCGAAAAACATAAAACGGAATCCTTTATTAACAGCTTGCTCTTTGGTCCACACTTCCTTAAAATCGGTATCATATAAAGTAAAATACCATTTTTGATTCGTTTTATCTATGTTCTCATTACTTGGGGAAAAAAGAATCACTCCATTTTCTCCAAAAGGAATAATTACATAAGAATCGGAGTTGTATTTAGCTTCTATTTCAACACGAAGTGGTTTGTCTTGCGAAATGGATAGAAATGGCAGTAATAAAAAAAATAGACAAATAAATAATTTCTTAATTTTCATTCGATTTTATTGTTAAATTTTAAAAACAAACATTAATGTCCGGATAAATTATATATTTCGTTCCTACGGAACTTTGAACAATTTGTATTTCCTTGTTTTAGAAATATTTCGTCCCGTACGGGACGTGATATTTATAGAAAATTATTAACATGAAAAAAGGAAGCCCCGCCCGCCTTGCCGGCCGGCAGGCTAGTGGGCGAAATATCTTCAAATAATTGATTACAAAATGATTTAATCGCATATTAAATATTTTTAACGGACAACAATGAAAAACAAATGTAAAAAAATATTGTATTTAGAAATGATAAGTTAATTATTAATAT
>DAOLWT010000106.1:0-7501 GCA_035421345.1 Bacteroidales bacterium | reverse complement strand
AAAAACAAATGTAAAAAAATATTGTATTTAGAAATGATAAGTTAATTATTAATATTGAAAATTAAAGAATTATAATTTTTTTAGTTATTACCATATTATTTTTAAAAAGAATATGAAAATAATAAATTCCGTTAGTCCACAATTCGGTATCTATGATTGTGTTTTTCGAAGGTTCATTTAATTTAAAATAGATTTTACCGAATATGTCATAAATAATAAGAGATGTTGCTTCATCTTTAATTTGTACATTTATTTTATCTTTTGCAGGATTTGGAAAACAATTAATGAATAAATCTCGTTTTTCTTTTTCTTTTGTTTCTGTTGTCATACATCCGTTTCCGGGACTTGCAAATACTGCAATATGATTAACAGAGTCAATAAATTCTGTAGAGTTTGTCCAGTTTATGTTTAAGGCGTTATCTGCACTTGGGTTGCATAAGGTTAAGGAGGCTCCGAAGCCGTTTGCTGTTGAAGGCCATGCATTTGAACTGGAATAAACTACAGAATCAAGTACAACAGCACTTGCATTTTTCAAAATGAATGTATTCCCGGTATTACTTAAACCTCCAAAATTCCATTGACGAGCTGTTTTTTTGTAAAAATTTTTAAATTTCAACGAATCGAATGCAATTAAATAGTATTGATATGCATGAATGGTATCATCCATAAATGTGTAAGTATCATTTCCATCCATAAATGTGTAATTTTTTAAGGCTACAGGAATATTTCCATTATTCAATATTTCAATAAATTCGAGCGAATCAGTTCCGCTCTCGGGAGGATTATACATAATTTCGGTAATTACTAATGGTGCTAAATAGGTAGAATAGGATAACGAAAAAGATTGAGGCGATTCCATTGTAACTCCATTTATGTCTTGAATGTTTGAAATCGTAAGGGTATATGTGGTTCCATCATTAAGTGGACTCGATAAGCAAAGGGTAATTGTATCTTTTGTTTCGCAAAATATGGTTCCACTAATATTATTTACACCTGAATAGTTATCTGTAACTTCAGCAGTTTGATTGACGGCTTTATTAAAAATTACTATTATTTGAGATAAATTTTTTAGGTAGGTTTTTATTACTTGAGGCTTCAATGTTTCGGAATTAGCTTGTCCTATTATTATTATATCATCAATATTGGATGTTCCAACTGAACTTACTTCACTTCCGTTTACAGCTTCATTATTTGTCATTACCCATCGAAGATAAATTGAGTCCTGATTGTTTAAGTATGCCGGTAAGGGTAAATCCACCATAGCAGAAGTCCAATTTACTGCGGGATGTATCGTGTCGGTTGATATGTTCAACCAATTATTTAATAAAGATGTTTTATACTGTATAATAAAGTTTTTAGGTCCGGTATTGGAACTTCTTTGTCTTGATTTTAAATCAAGTTTATTATACCCTTTGGTGGAGAATATAACTTGCCAATATTTTAATGCTGATCCATTATTCCACCCGGAACAACCGGCAGATTTTGTAGTGTACCCGTTAACAGTATAGGATAGTTCATTCGTTTCTCCATATGTTCTGATAATGCTTTTTTGATTTTCAGGTATTCCTTTGTCTGCAATAGAATCTAACACTGTTCCGGTTGCAAATGTCCATTGAACAAGTGTATCCTTGTTTTGACTTTTGCTTTGTAGACAAATAAATAAAAAAAATAAAATACAACATAAACGTCTTAATAATAATGTGTTATTACGCATATAAAAAAGAGTATTTAAAAATTTAGATGAATAAAAAAGAGTTTTAAAAAAAAAATTAACGTAGAAAAGATTCAAATAGTATATTTTTTATCTTTTTTTTAAAAGAAAATATAAAGCATTCGTGTTAATAAATAATTATTTAATCGAATATATTTAATAATAATATAATTATTAAAAGAGATGTGTTAATAAATTTATATAAAACACGATTGGTAAATGCCATAAAAGTCTAAAAATAGTTGTTGATATTCAATATAATAAGAAAATTATTTTTAAAATTTTTAATAATAATTAGGTTCTTATTGTTTAATCAAATTAACATATATAGAATTAATAAATATAGACAAATTATAAATATATAAAGACATATAAATATACATTTAAGCTATGAATAAACTCGTTCAAATTATTACTTTTGCATATATCCTAAAATTATATCTTATGAAAAGACTAACTACATTTACCTCATTATTTATTTTATTGTGTTTCTTTGGCTTTAATCTTGCAAAGGCACAAGTTATTTCGCCTTACGAAAAGATAAAAAATGAAGATGCAAAAACGAAAGAAATTCTTTCCACTTTATTCAAGGATTTCCCTGAAGTAACGTTTCAGTTTACTGCAGAATCGAAAGAACAAGTGAATACCGTACTTACGAAAATGATTTCGTTAGATGGGTTTAATTCAAAGACATTACAAGTTAAAGCTGTTGCAAACGAAAAAGAATTTGCGGATTTTCTTAAATTGAAAATCCCATACACTATTATTAAAGAACAAGAAACAAGAGCTATTACAATGGCTACTACCGTAGCTGATATGAGTAGTTGGAATCGCTATCCTACCTATAGTGTGTACGATCAGATGATGACAAATTTTCAATCCAAATATCCTAATTTATGCAAAAGATATAACTTGGGAAATACGGTAAATGGAAGAAAAATTATAGCGTTAAAAATTACCAATAACATTGGTTCAAATGTAGCTAAACCAAAATTTTTATACAGTGCAACCATGCACGGAGATGAAACTACGGGATATATAATGATGTTACGTTTAGCAGATTATTTATTATCTAATTACAACACCAATTCAAGGGTAACAAATATTTTAAACAATATTGAATTATGGATATTGCCGAATACAAATCCCGATGGTACTTATTATAATTCATCAACAGGAACTTCGATAACCTATGCCCGAAGGTATAATGCGAATGGAGTTGATTTAAACAGAAATTATCCCGATCCGAGAACCGGTGCTCATCCTGATGGCAATTCCTATCAAGCAGAAACGCAAATAACGATGGGTTTTGCAGATACCTTAAATTTTGTAATGGGTGGTAATTTCCACGGAGGAGCTTCCGTATATTCATACCCTTGGGATACCTGGACTACTTCTGCAAGAGCACATGCCGATGATGCTTGGTATAGATATACCGCCAAGAATTTTGCAGACTCCTGTATTTATTATGGTCCTCTTAATTCAATTTCTAATTATTTTAAAGATACATATACAAGTGGAATTACCGAAGGAGCCGACTGGTATGTTGTTACCGGAGGCCGTCAAGATTTTATGAATTATCAAAAACATTGTAGAGAAGCAACAATTGAAATTTCTCTTACTAAAAAATTGGGTAGTGAATTATTACCAAATTATTGGAATGTGTTAAAAAACCCAATGTTAAAACTATTAGAAGAATGTCTGTATGGTTTTAAAGGTACTATAACGGATGCATGTACAGGACTTCCAATAAAAGCAAAAGTGTTTGTAAATAGTCACGATAAAGATAGTTCTTGGGTATGGTCAGGATCTAAATTTGGGGATTATTACCGTCCAATTAAAGCAGGTAATTGGAGTGTTACTTATTCTGCAGGAGGATATACTTCGCAAACAGTGAATATTACAACAACGGATAACGCATTACAAATAAAGAATATTTCGCTTGTTCCTATTAATGGAAGTAGTGTTGTTGCCGGTGTTTCTATCACTGCGAATAAAACAACCATTTGTGAAGGGGAAACAATTACGTTTACAGCAAGTCCGACAAATGGCGGGAATAACCCTACCTATGTGTGGAAGAAAAATGGAGTGGTTATTTCTGGAGCAGTTGAATCTATCTATTCTTCGTCTTCCTTATCATATGGAGATGTAATTACTTGTGTTATGACATCAAATGCTACCTGTGTTTCTGGATCGCCTGCTACATCTAATGCCGTCACCATTCAAATGATAACACCTAGTCTCACGATTTCAGCTAACAAACAAAATATTTGTGCCGGTGAATCAGTTACATTTACTGCAAATCCGGTTAATTGTGGCTTAGCCCCGGCATATAAATGGATGTTGAATGGGGTAGAAATATCGGGTGCAAATGGAGCTACTTATTCCACTGTATCTATAGCTAATCAGGATGTTTTTTCTTGTATTGTTACTTCAAGCGATGCTTGTTCAAACGGAACACAAGTAAATTCTAATTTAATTACAATAAGTGTTGTTACAAGCGTACCGGTAATTGCCAATATCGTTCAAATGCCTTCAAATGTTGGTGTTTCAGACGAAGTACTTGTGTCTGCAAATATTACCGATAATTGTAATTTAATATCATCGGTTAATTTATTATGGTGTACGGATAGTATATCTTTTAATAATACAATTGCCATGTCGGCTAATGGGAACGTATATACGACTACGTCAACCATTCCGGCGCAACCCGGAGGTACAACTGTTTATTACAGAATAGTAGCTATAAATAATTTAAATATGACTACCATGTACCTTGCACAACCGTACACGGTTTCTAATGAACCTACGTATCATGTAACCAATTTCAAAACGGGAACTATTTTAAGTAATGCAATACAACTTACATGGACAGATGCTGCCAGTGGAGTTCTTCCAAACGGGTATTTAATAAAAGGAAGTGCTGTTAGTCTTGCATCCATTACAGACCCCATAGATGGCATTGCTGAAACAAATGGAACACTTATCCAAAATATTGGACAAGCTGTTCAGACTTATACGTTTACTAATTTAACAGCGAATAAAACGTATTATTTTAAAATTTATCCTTATACAGGAACAGCTGCTAGTATAAATTATAAAACAACTGTAACCGTTCCTAATGTAACGGTTACTACAACCGATCAAACAACGGTGGTTGCTTGGAATTTCCCTTCTACTTCAAAAGATAAATATGCAGATGCCGGAATAAGTGGTAATAACGGAACAAAAATTCTTTCTGAAAATGCTACAGGAACGCCTAGTTATACATCAACAGGAGCTTCAACGTATAGTGGAAGTTGTACCGGATGGTCAAGTGGTAGTGGCGTAAAATATTGGACTGTCAGCTTTTTAACAACCAGCTATAAAAATTTAAAAATCTCTTCGAAACAATATTCTCAAAGTTATGCCGGTCCAAGAGATTTTAAAATTCAATATAGTCTTAATGGCTCAACGTATTATGATTTAACAACTGTTCCGCAAGTTGCTGCCAACTGGACATCGGGTGTAGTTACAAATTATCCGTTACCGGCTGTATGCGAAAATCAAAGTGTTGTTTATTTAAGATGGATTATGACTTCGAATACACGAGTTGGAGGAGGAACAGTAACTTCAACAGGATATAGTAGAATAGATGATATCATTATTAAAGGAGACCCTTTATTACCCGATAATGCAGGCACTATTACAGGTCCTGTTGCTATAACTACCATTCCAAGCTCGGTAACTTATTCTATTCCTGTTATTGAATATGCTACCAATTATGTATGGACTGTTCCAGCAGGTGCAAGCATTACTTCAGGTAATGGCACAAATACAATTACAGTTAATTATACTTCATCTGCTACATCCGGGAATGTTTCTGTTTATGGAACCAATGCAAACGGACAGGGAGGTGCTTCATCATTAGCTGTAAATGTAAGTAATGTTAGTATTTTAAGTACTACTCCGGCTTCAACTTGTGGTACAGGTTCTGTAATTTTAGGAGCTACTGCAAGCGAAGGAATTATTAACTGGTACAATGTAATATCAGGGGGTATATCATTGGGAACAGGAAATACCTTTAACACTCCGGTTATTTCTTCAACAACTACATACTACGTGGATGCAACTTCTAATGGAATTACTTCTACTCCAAGAACACCGGTAGTTGCTACGGTTCTTTCAGCTAATCCACAAATATCTAGTATAGTAGCGAATCCTTCGATTGTACTACCTACATCTACTGTTGTAGTATCTGCCAATGTAGTCGGTTGTAATCCGATTCAATCGGTAACATTAAACTGGGGTATCGATGGAATATCATTTAATAATAGTATATCCATGTCAGCAAATGGGTCGGTATATTCAACGATAAGTCCTATTCCTGCACAAAATGAAAATACAACAGTATATTACAAAGTAAATGTTGTTGATAATCAAAACAATTCGGCTAGTTCTTCCATCCAATCTTATTTTGTTTCGGGCGAACCAAGCAATCATGTTACCAATTTTCAGTGCAGTAATGTTTCAACTAATTCAATTTCTCTTACATGGACTGATGCAAGCGGAAATGTTTTGCCAAACGGTTATATTGTTAAATGTAGCAGTGTAAGTTTAAATGATATTACGGATCCAACCGATGGTGTTATAGTTGATTCTAATGATGGCGTTTATAACCAAGTTTCCTATGGTACACAAAATTGTACTTTTTCAGGATTAACTTCGCAAACAACCTATTATTTTAAAATTTATCCTTATACCGGAAGTGGGTCTACTATTAATTATAAAACCACATCTGCACCAACGCAAAGTTGTACTACCACATTTATTCAACCAATTATTACCATTGGTACCGGAACAGCTGTTACCAATATAAATCCAATTAACAGGTATTATAACTATAGTCGCTGGGAAGCAATATACTTAAAATCAGAAATAGGAACATCCGGAAACATTACACAAATTAATTTTTATAAAGGTGCTGTTGATGACGGTTCTAGTATTACAGCAGTAAAGGTATATATGAAGCAAACAACAGCATCCACACTCGAAACAGGAACATGGTCATCAACAGGATATACCTTGGTGTTTAATGGAACTATTACTAATGGAACAGCTATAGGTTGGAAAACAATTACATTAAATACTCCATTTGCCTACAATAATTCCTCCAACTTACAAATAGGAATAGAACATGGTAGTCAACAGTATACGTCTAATTATGCAAAATGGGCTTATACAACAACAACATCTAATATGAGCCGTAGAGGGGCTGTTGATAGCGGTCTGCCATCAAGTCTAACTTCTACGACGTATAGACCTAATATTCAAATTAAACTAGTAGCATCTACTTTAAAAACATCAATTGCTGAAAATGCTCTAGAATTAAGTTTTGATGTTTATCCAAATCCAGGGAGCGGAATATTTACCCTTGATTTAGATAGAACCCTTTCTAATCCGTCGTTCCAGATTTTAAATAATATGGGAGAAGTAGTGTTGGAAAAAGAAATAAAAAATCAATCGCAAATGGTATTTGATTTAAGTAGTTATGCTAATGGAATATATTTTGTAAAAATAGTTTCTGATGAAATAATTCAAATGAAGAAAATTATTCTTCAGAAATAAAATTTAATTTAATTAAAAAAGCCCGAATCTATTCGGGCTTTTTTTTAATATATAGGCTATTTCATTTCATAAAAATTTCGAACAAAATCCTTTTTTCCCCTAATACCGAAAGCATATATGTTATAGTCAAATAAATTGTACTATAACATATATGTCATCGGCATTACCATTGTAAAATTTAAA
>DAOLWT010000105.1:0-7512 GCA_035421345.1 Bacteroidales bacterium | reverse complement strand
CGGGATTCCATTGCCAACGCTAAACCTATGATGGCTACCGCAGGTAGGCAGTTTAGGAATCAATACTACAGCTGTTAAGAGTCTAATATTCGATAAATGAGCGTAAGCCAGGCAAAATAGCGAGGACAGGGCAAGCGTGAATGGAATTTTAATTAGAATTTCAGCAAAGCAGGCCACTATTTCAGGTGGGCTGTTACTTTGCTAAAAAAATCTATTAAAATTTCAGAGCGGGAGGAAGCTTTATTTTGCCTAGATTTTTTTGTTACTTTTTGTATCATGACAAAAAGTAAATAAAAAACAATGAATCCTTTGCATGTCGAAGTCTGACCGGGTTTAGAGGAGTGTTTAAAAATAAATTATACTATTAATTTTCCTACGAGCGGTCCCACTTCGAGACGCCCTCCTTCGTCGGGCTCCTCAGTGTGACACACCACGAAAAGCACTTATTATCTTGTTATCAGTGAACTCATCACTAAATCACTGATAATTGATTGATTAGAATACCCTATTTTTACATAAATTTCTAAGAAATTTGATTTTTCTGCTTTACTGTCCTGTTAAGTTAGATATTTATTTCTAATTAATAAACTCCTGGCAATTGGTATAATTTTACAAGAAGCGTTAACGCCTAGCAATTTTTCTTTTTTAGTAGTTTAATCCAAAAGTCCACAGTGGTATTACATTGCGATACCCAAATTCAATATCGTCTTTTACCACAAATGATTTGCCATCTTTCTCAATTTGCGTATGCTGCTTGTTTTTCCCACCAACTTCAAACGTATAATTATCAATAACGAAATCAGCTTTTTCTGAATATATTACATCATTTTTCAGTCGCATTTGATTGAAGAAGAATGTTTCTCGTATATTTCCTATATTTGATTTATCTCCAACCAAGTTAAAAATAATATTTGTATTATCCAGATACACTTTGTCAACCTTCCCTAATCCTCGAATACCGCTTGTTTTATTGCGCAACTGACCAATAAGTCCGGCTTTTTCCATATATGAAAAATAGTCGTCTAAGGAGTTCCGGCTTACACCAATTATTTCTGATATTTTGGAGAAATTTGGCTTAAAAGGAACACTTTCTGCGATAATAGAGAGTAATCGTTTTAATTTACGGCTTGTTCCAACATTTAGGTTGGCAAATTGTGGTATATCAGTTTCCAATGTTTGTACAATTATTTGCCCTAAGCGTAAATCCATTTCATTTTCAAGTCCGAAAGGATAGTAACCCCTTTTCAAATAGTCATTAAACAATGGTAATGGATGTTTAATATCGGTAAGCTTCACTTCATTATTGACTATTTGTTTAAGTGAATAAATTTCGGATTCGTAATTATGAAATAATTTTAAGTATTCCCTAAATGAAAGTCCTTGCATTTTATAAATGATAGCACGACGGCTTAAATCTGCTGAACCTTTAAGTATATCGAGCACAGAAGAACCAGTGAAAACAATTTTTAAAGTAGGAAATGAATCGTAAATATTTTTTAATTCACGAGACCAATTTGAATATTTGTGTATTTCATCAATAAACAAATATTCTCCTGCAGATTTATAAAAATCATCAGCTAAATCAAAAAGTCTATTTTCACCAAAATACATATCGTCTGCCGATACATATAAAGCTTTTTTGCTGTCTAAATTTTCCTTGATATGTTGCAAAATCAAGGTCGTTTTACCGACACCACGAGCACCAATAATCCCAATCATTCGATTATCCCAGGAGACTTTTTCGTATAAATAGCGTTTAAAGTCTGCTGTCGTATTTTGTAAAAGCGTTTCAAATTTCTGGTAAAGTGTTTTCATTACTTTGATTAACTATTTTTTACAAATATACAAAATGCACAACAAAATCAACAATTTATTTAAAAAATGTTAATTAAAATGTGCAAGGTATCTTTTTTTTGCTTGCTCGGTCGGCGAATCCATGCTCTCCCATTCCGTAAGTAGCGGCAGAAGAAGCATACATAAGCGGTAAATTATATTCTACACATGCGTTCCATTCCATTTTACTATAATTTTAGTTTGTAAAATTCGGTATTATCGGTACAGGCGCCTAAATAAAATTAATACGCTATTACACCCGGTTTTTATTTTTGATTCGCTTTCCTATTTTTTTGTCTTCAGGATTTCTTCTACAATCCCAAAGCATTGAAATTACAATATTGTCCTCTGTAATTTCATAAATAATTTGATAGTCTCCAGTTATCAATACTCTAACGGTATTATATTCTGTCCTAATACCTAATTTTGGATTTTTAGAAATTGCCGAAATGTCTTTTTTGATTTTTGAATAAAGCTTCTTGCTGTAGGATACTGTCTTGTTTCTTTGGATGTAGAATTCTAGAATTTCTATTAAATCAATTTCTGCTTCAACTGACCAACTTTTTTTTGAACAGTATCATTTGAAATTGTATTTCCATTCATCAGTTGCTCTCTGCCTTTTTTAATTCTGTCTATTTGAAAATCTGATAATTCATAAGTAGTTGAAGCTAATTTTGTGTCGACAATTGTCTTTAATGCTTCTAGAAATGATTTATCCTCTATTAAGAAGATATTTTCAATTAATTTATTTCTTATTTCTAAAGTACTCATATGAGTTATATTTAAACAAAAATACAAAAAATATTTCCAATGTCATAATTTACATAGTTGTTTCAGGAAAATTGGCAGTAACTCTTTATATTTTTTTAATAATGCAGGAGAAATAAGGTTAATTTAAAAAAATGGGAAGACTTAATAATAAAATCCATTCATTAAATACTCTTTAACATAATCATTAACAGCGTCTTCGAGCGAGTGAAAAGAAAGTTCGTAATCATAAGAACGCATTTTGCTCATTTCGGCTTGGGTATAATACTGATATTTATCGCGGATATCGGAAGGTATGTCAATATATTCTATATCAACAGCTTTTCCCATCGCATTAAAAACAGCTTTGCCTAAGTCGAGGAAAGTACGTGCTTTTCCGGTTCCTATATTGTATATACCGCTGTTTCGTTGATAAGTCATGCCAACCCAAAGTAAATCTACCACATCTTTTACATAAATAAAATCACGCAGTTGTTCTCCATCTTTATATTCGGGAAGGTGAGAGCGGAATAGTTTTAATTTTCCGGTTTCCTTTATCTGTTTAAAAGCATGATATACCACCGATGCCATTCTTCCTTTATGGTATTCGTTGGGGCCAAATACATTAAAAAATTTGACGCCTGTCCAGTAAAAAGGTTTATTCTCTTGATTTAAAGCCCATTTGTCGAATTCGTTTTTGGATTCTCCATAGGGGTTTAATGGTTTTAGTTTTTCAATAAGATCGTGTCGGTCGGCGAATCCATGCTCTCCCATTCCGTAAGTAGCGGCAGAAGAAGCATACATAAGCGGTAAATTATATTCTACACATGCGTTCCATACCATTTTACTATAGTTTAAGTTCAGCTCATCAAAAACGGCTTTGTTAAATTCGGTAGTATCGGTACGGGCGCCTAAATGAAAAACAAAATGAATATCTTTATGATTATCTTTTATCCAGCTAAAAAAATCGTTTCGGTGTACTTTAAGCTGGTATGCTTTATTTTCGAAATTTATCTTTTTTTCAGTTTTAGAGAAGTCATCAACAAGAACAATTTCGCGGATTCCTCTGTTATTCAGTTTTTTGATAAGACAACTCCCAATAAATCCGGCGGCTCCTGTTATAATAATCATGATTTGTTTTTTTACAAAATTATAAAAAGCTTTTTATTCATCAATAAAAAGTTGAGAAGTATTTAAAAGAATTTTTTTATGCTCGAAGTAGGATTCAAACATCCTATAAACCGCTTGTTTCCCTTTCTCGCCCAAATCAACAGAATAAGAATTAACGTATAGATTAATATGCTGTTGAATAACATCTTCATCCATTTCTTGTGCGTTCATTTTAATAAAATCGGACACTTCGCTAGGATGACTCAACGCATATAAAACGCTTTCCCTCATAATACGGTTAATTTTTTGTTTTAAGTCTAAAGGAAGCGACCTCCGAACAGCAATTCCTCCCAAAGGGATTGGAAGACCGGTTGTTTTCTCCCAGTACTCACCTAAATCCAGCAGTTTTAGGAGCCCTTTATCTTGATATGTAAATCGGTTTTCATGAATAATAACGCCTGCATCAACAATTTCAGTTAAAACAGCTTGCTCAATAGCAGAAAAAATCATTTCTTTTTTATGTAAAACTTCCGGAAAAGCAGTATTTAACAAAAAATGAGCAGTCGTATTTTTCCCGGGAATGGCAATAATTTTATTTTTTAAATCGGAAAGCTTAATTTCTTTTTTACTAATTAATAAAGGTCCACAATTGGTTCCTAAAGCACTTCCCGATGTTAATAGTTGGTATTGTTCAGCAACAGAAGTAAAAGCAAAAAAACTAATTTTGCTTACATCAAAAACGCTTTGTAAAGCTTTCTTATTTAAGGTTTCTATATCATGTAATTCAACATTAAATTCAAGTCCTTCGGTATCTATTTTCCCATGAATCATAGCATCGAACATAAATGTGTCGTTCGGACAAGGCGAAAAAGCAAGTTGGATTTTTTGTTTAGGAGTCGACATTTAATTAATACTGTTTAATAAGCGAAGTGCTGTTTCGGTTAGATTTTTTATAGCCAAATCAACATCCCAGTTATTTCGGTTTCTTTTTTCCACATAGTTTGAAATAGCTCTAATTTGAGCACATTTTATTTGTTCTTCTTTACAAACATATAAAAAAGCAGCTCCCTCCATACTTTCTATATCGGGCGAAAACAGGGAAATTGCATCCGCAATACTTTTTTCATTTCCATGAATGGTGTTTACTGTAATTCCGTTTACTTGCTGTAGTTCGTTAACTACAGAAGAATCAATCGGGTTTGTATTTTCTATTCGGTAAGCGGTTCTGGTTTGTGTTAGTTGGTCGATAGGGAGCAAATCGAATGGAATAAAATCAGTATCGTTTTCAGCACCCAATTCAGAGAAAATATCGAAAGTTACATGAACAACCTGTCCTATTTTTAAGGTTTTATGAAAAGCCCCTGCAATTCCCAGATTAATAATTAAGTCGTATTTTTTTTTAGATATAAATTTCCCCAATTGGTAGCATGTACTTGCAATACCAACGCCGCTAACTAAAAAATCAATATAGGTTTTTCCATAAATGTATTCCGAAAAATACGAATCTCTTTTTTGAACGAGGGTTAAATTTTCTTTAAGTAAATTTATTTCTTTACTGCTTGCAGAAACAATTAAGAGGTTCATATTATTTCCTTTTTTTATCAAAAATACGATGAAAAATAATACCCTATATTGTATCTTTGCAAATAATTTTTAATAAATAGAATTTAATGAAAAAATCAACTCTCTTTTTAGTAATATATTTATTTTTACCTATTTATTTATTTTCTCAGGATAGCATATCTAAGAAAGTTTCTCCATTTAGTTTTAATACCGATATAGTGTCTTCATACTTATGGAGAGGATTTCAAGTAAGTGAGTTGCCTCATATTCAACCGGAACTAAGGTTTTCGAAAGGTAATTTTGAAGCTGGTTGCTGGGGTACTCAAAGTATTAATGGAAATTATTCAGAATTAGATCTTTATGCTTCCTATTCCAAAGGGGCTTTTACCTTTATGCTAGCCGATTATTACACATTTACCGATAATCCGGAGAAATCGTATTTTAGTTATTCCAAAAAGAGCACCAATCATTCCTTAGAAGGAAGTGTGTTATTTGAATGACCTGAAAAATTTCCCTTAAGTTTATTATTATCTACATATATCTACGGAAACGATCGAGATACGATGGGTACTAATTATTATTCTACATACGTTGAGTTATTATATTCTTTAAAAAATTTCGATTTTACTATAGGAGCTACTCCTTTTGAAGGTTTATATGCCGATAAGTTCGCAATGGTGAATTTAGGAATTCGATATAACAAAGAAATGAAAATTTCGGAAAACCTTTCTCTCCCTGTATATTTTTCAATAGTTACGAACCCATATTCGGAAAAATTTTATTTTGCAGTAGGAATTACAATATAAAAGAAAAAAATTTTATTATTTTATCTTGTTTGAAAGTGGATATATTCTTCATTAAAAGAAACAGTTTTATTCATTTTAATGAGCAATAATACCGAAAGCATATATGTAATAGGCATTACAACAGGTATAAATTATCAACTTAATATTGTTATTAATATGAGCGTTTAATGGGAAAGTAAAGAAAATTTAAATTTAAATTTGTATTATTCTAATTATATAGAAATTAAAATTATGACAAAAAAAAGCATTGCCCTCGTAACCGGTGGTGATTCCGGAGAATCCGTAATATCATTAAAAAGTGCTCAAATAATTAAAGAAAATATAGATTTAGCTAAATTTAATGTATATACCATCTTAATTAAAGGGGCTGAGTGGCTTTATTTAATGGATAGTGGAGAGAAAAGCGAAGTAAATAAAAATGATTTCTCTATTATAGAAAATCAAAAAAAAGTTATTTTCGATGCTGTGTTTATAGCTATTCACGGTACTCCCGGCGAAGATGGAAAGTTGCAAGGTTATTTCGATATGTTAAAAATACCTTACACTTTTTCGGGTGTTACGTGTTCATCCATTACGTTTAACAAGAGTTATTGTCAGTTATTAGCAAAATCGTATGGCGCTACCACAGCAAAATCGGTTTTAATTAAAAAAGGAGAAAAAATAAAATTACAAGAAATTTTACATATTACCGGACTTCCTTGTTTTGTGAAACCCAATAATGGAGGGTCTAGTATAGGTATGTCGAAAGTTACACAAGAAGACATGCTCGAAAAAGCCATACTAACGGCATTTGAAGTCGATTCGGAAGTACAGATAGAAGAATATATTCAAGGGACAGAAGTAACGTGTGGCATACTTCAAAAAAAGAATGAATTAATCGCATTACCCTTAACAGAAATTAGAAGTAAACGCGAATTTTTCGATTATACGTCGAAGTATGATCCAAGCTTAGCAGAAGAAATAACGCCTGCGAATGTCAAACCGGAGATACATGCGAAATGCAAAGAGATATCGCTTCATTTATTTAAAAAATTTGATTGTCGCGGGGTATCTCGTTTCGATTATATTATTAAAAATGATACACCTTATTTCCTCGAAGTAAATACGATCCCCGGATTAAGTGCTGCCAGTATAGTGCCTAAACAAGCCGGTGTGATGGGTATTCCACTGAAAGAACTTTTTACAATTCTAATAGAAAATGCCCTTTAAAAAAATTTAAAATATAGAAACGGTGGGTATGAGGAATGATTGAATGATTGAATGATAGAATGAATGAATGATGGAATGATTGAATGATAGAATGATAGAATGATAGAATGATAGAATGATAGAATGATAGAATAAGAAAAGGAAAAAGGGGTCAGACAGAGCAGCAACGCTATTTTACAGTATTTTTTAAAAAAATCAATTATTGCGTTGCGTGTCGAAGTCTGACCAGTTTTAGAGGGGTGTT
>DAOLWT010000104.1:0-7520 GCA_035421345.1 Bacteroidales bacterium | reverse complement strand
CATTAATTCAAAAAACTTTTTCAAACTTTTTTTTAATCATAAAAAAAGCAGACCTCTTTAAAAAGGTCTGCAAATGTATAATTAATTTCTTAATTACCAAAAATTTTGCCAAACTTTTTTTACCCTTAGGTAAAAAAAGACAAATCTATCTGTTTTTCAGCATAATAGAAGATTAAATTCCTTTTATTTTATCTTTCCTTTTTATTAATTGTGTTTTTAATGCATCAATTGCATTATCTGCCGATTCTTCGAACGATTTACTTTGCTTTTTGGCAAATAAATCATTCCCTTTTATAAATAATTTAATTTCAGCAATTTTATTTTCCATTTTTTCATCTTTATCTATTTTCAAGGTTACTTCGCTTCCTAAAACACCTTCGTAAATAGTTGATAGTTTATTTAATTTTTCTTGTATAAAGCCTTCTAATTTCTGATCAGCTTTAAAATGAATCGAACTAATGTTAATTTTCATAAATACCTCCTTTTTAAGCTTTTGGATGTGATTGATTATATACTTTTTTTAGTTTTTCAAATGTATTGTGTGTGTAAATTTGTGTTGCCGATAAATTGGAATGTCCTAATAAATCTTTTATCGAATTTAAATCAGCTCCGTTATTTAACATATGTGTAGCAAAGGTATGTCTTAATACATGAGGGCTTCTTTTACTTAAGGATGTAACCGTTCCCAAATAATAGTGTATTATTCTATATACTAACTTTTGATAAATAGCATCCCCTTTTTCTGTTATAAATAATGTTTTATTGCTTGTATCAATGCAAATTTTATTTCTCTCTTGTAAATATTCAATTATTTGAATTTTATTTTTTTCGGAAAAAGGAATCAATCTTTCTTTATTTCTTTTCCCAAGTACTTTAATGTTTTTTTTGTTTAAGTCAACATCCGTAACAGATAAGTTAACTAGCTCCGATAAACGCATACCGGTAAAATAAAAAAAAGTAATTATTAATTTATCCCTTAATCCACTAAAATCATTACCAAAATTAGTTTTATCTAATAATTCATCCATTTTTGTTTTTTCTACAAAAACAGGAATTCTTTTAGCTATCTTAGGTGCAACAACACGTTCCATCGGATTCTCCTGAACAATATTTTCTTTTATTAAAAATGTATAAAAAGATTTTAAGGTGGAAATTTTTCGACTAATAGAACGGGCATTGATATGGTTTTCTATGAGTGAAACAAGCCATGATCTAATATGCAAATGATTTATTTCTTTTATATCGGAAGTTTGATATACATTATCTAAATATATATAAAATTGGAATAAATCATTTTGATAGGATTTAACCGTATGTTTGGAATATCTTTTCTCAAACGTTATATATTCTATATACCGACCCCTTAACATTACCTGCATCTAAATAAAAAAAGAAATATCTGTATCAAAAGTAATAAAATTAATTACCGGATACAAATATTTCTTTCTATCTTGAAAAAAAAGAAATATTTTTTACATATTTCCTGATTCAGCCTCTTGCAATTTCTGAATATAAATCGCTTTTAACAACTCATCTCTTTTCTTAACAGATGGTTTAGTAAATTTTTGTCTTTCACGTAGTTCTTTTACAACTCCGGTTTTTTCGAATTTACGTTTTAATTTCTTTAACGCTTTATCAATGCTTTCGCCTTCTTTAACAGGAACAATAATCATTTTAAACGCTCTCTCTTTCTTTTAAGTTAGTAATAAATTATTTATTTGAGGTGCAAATATATAAATATATTTTTAATATGAAAAAATATTTCTTTTATAATGCCAAATTATTTACAAATTATCCATTATAAAATTCGTCATTTTATTATATAAATGATACCTTGTTACTCCTCCATAAATGCCATGATTCTTATTTGGGTAAAAGAATTGTTCGAATTGTTTATTTGCATTTACGAGCGAATTCACCAACATCATGGAATTTTGAAAATGCACATTATCATCGGCTGTTCCATGAACTAATAAAAAATTGGCTTTTAATTTTTTAACATGGTTTACCGGTGAATTGTCATCATATCCTATTGCATTATCTTGTGGAAGCCCCATATAACGTTCGGTATAAATATTATCGTAGTAACGCCAATTGGTTACCGGTGCTACCGAAATGCCGGTTTTAAAGTAGTCGGCTCCTTTGGTTAAACACAATGCGGTCATATACCCTCCATAACTCCATCCCCATATGCCAATGCGCGTGTTATCTACATAAGATAGACTTCCTAAATATTTTGCGGCATCTATCTGATCTTGGGTTTCTAAATTACCCAATTGACCATAAGTTGCTTTTTTAAATGCATCTCCTCTTCCACCAGTTCCACGGTTATCAACAGAAACAATCATATACCCCTTTTGGGCTAACATCTGATACCATAAGGTGTTAGAGTACCCCCAAGAGTTTAACACGGTCTGCGCACCTGGTCCGCCATAAACGTACATTAAAACAGGGTATTTTTTGCTTGAATCAAAATTGGCAGGTTTTATCATCCACCCATTTAACTCAATTCCTACTGAATTTTTAAATGAGAAAAATTCAATTGGAGAAAAATTATATTCTTTTATTCGTGTTTTTAAATTGTTATTTTCAACTAAGGTTTTTATCAAACTGCCATCCGCTTTATGGATAGAAGCCATAGAAGGAGTATTCGCATCACTCCATTCATTCATAAAATACGTAAATGTTTCGCTAAAAAGAACACGGTTGCTACCTTCCTTTATTGATAGCTTCTTTTTCCCTGTACCATCTAATTTAACTACATATAATGCAGTATTAATGGGGGACTCTTCATTTGACATATAATAAACCAATTTCTTTTTTTCATCTACCCCTTCTATATTCAATACTTCCCATTTTCCTAGCGTTATCTGTTTAACCAAAGCGCCCTCCATTGTATACAAGTAAATATGATTATACCCATCTTGATCGCTCGTAAATAAAAAATGTTTTTTATCTTTTAAAAAGCTTAGGTTATCGGAAATTTCAATATAACATTTATTATTTTCTTTGTAAATAACCTTTGATGTTCCATTACTTGCATCGGAAATAAGTATTTCTAATTGATTTTGTAATCGGTTCATTCTTTGGATAGACAATAAATTAGCATCTTGTGTCCATTGTATTCGGGGAATATATTGGTCTTTTTCGGAGCCTACATCCATTAATTTTGTTATACCACTAGCCAAATCGTACACATGGATTGAAACAAGCGAATTATCTTCCCCTGCCTTTGGATACTTATATTGATAGGTAGTTGGGTAAAGGCTGTCGTATAAAACCATATCAAATTGTTTTACCTTACTTTCATCAAAGCGATAATATGCAATTTTATTCCCATCGGGCGACCAGAAAAAAGCTTTAGTAAACCCAAATTCTTCTTCATAAACCCAATCGGTTGTACCATTAATAATATTATTAAGTAGCCCGTCAGTCGTTAACTGGCTTTCTTTTCCACTTACTAAATCTTTTATAAAAAGATTATTCTCTCTTACAAAAGCGACCTTGTTTCCATCGGGAGAAAATTCTGCCAATCGTTGATTAGCACCACTTGATAATTTTATTAATTTAGATGTTAGCCTATCCCATATATAATATTCTGATATGCTGGAATGACGATAGATATACTGTGTATTAGTAGAAATGAGTATTTTATTTTCATCGTTACTAAACGTAAAATCATCAACAGAAATAGCCTCACTCTCCCCTTCGGGAATAAAACGACTAGCTAATACTATTTCTCCGGTTTTATTTGCAGTTTTATATTCATATAAATTAAAGATACTATCGTTTTCGAACACACAATAATGTTCACCATCGTTCATGGGGATAACGCTTTCCATCGATTCTGGCTGAAATACCCTTTTTATCCATATATCTTCTAATGATATTGTTTTATTTTGGGCAAAAACATGAGATATAAGACAGATTGAGATTAAAAGCAAGCCTATTTTTTTCATATAGAATGTATTTATTTTAATTAGGCTCCAAATTTATAAAAAAATCAATCGCGCATTACACTAACAATTTATTTTGGTGTATATATAAAATTTTTACTTTTGTAAAAAAAGAAATCCATTCTTTCGTTCTTTTAAATTTACAATTGGTATAATATAGAGAGATTACTTTTTTCAATGTATATACCATCTATTTTTTTAATGTGCCTTTAGCTCAGTTGGTTTAGAGCATTACCTTGACAGGGTAGGGGTCACTGGTTCGAGTCCAGTAAGGCACACTCCTACTCTATGTATTAATCATAATTGACATAATTTATATTTTTCATTCTAAAATGATTTATAATAAATGAATTTCAGTAAACCAATAAAACCCTTTTTTATTAAAGAAAAAACGCAATGAATATGCATCGAATAAAACATTGATAACGTAATAACATTAACAATATTTACAACAAAATAATTATGAAAAAAGGATTAATATTGATAATTATTATTTTCCTCCCATTTGTAATTTGCAAAGGCCAAAACAAACCGAAACAAGAAATACAGCCATATATTAAATTTTTAAATTCAACAGAAACCCTTAATTCAAAAGATTATATTTTATCTCTTTGGGACAAATACGACATTGTAGTTATTTGTGAACGATTTCATGGAGAAGTAACCCAATATAATTTATTACTCGATATAATTAATGATGAACGTTTTATAACTAGCGTTGGAAATGTTTTTACAGAAGTTGGAAGTGTATCAATACAGCCGGACATTAACCATTTTTTACAATCAAAATATTTGAATGAAAAACAACGAAAAGACGATTTGCTTAATATATATAGGAATTTAACATTTTCTCCTTCATGGGAGAAATACAATTTTTTTAATTTTATTTTGGAAATTAATAAATTGAATTGTAAAATTGAAGATTCTCTATCAATCCATTTATACCCGTTAACCTGGGAATTTCCAGGATGGAAAAATATTGAAACTTCCGCTAAATATAAAGAATGGTTTTATAATCAACCCGATTTTGATTCAATTTTGGCAAGCCATTTTATTGAGCAATACGATAAAATATTGACTAATGAAGCGCGAAAAAAGGCTTTAATAATTTTGAATTATAGGCATGCGTTTAATAAAGATATGAAAAATGAGATGTATGAAAAAACTATTAATGTTTCCAATACAGCCAGGTATATTTTTGATAATTATAAAGGTAAAGTTGCGAACATCTTATTAAATACCTTAACTTCTTTACCTGCGGATAACAGTGATATGGGAGACCCATATATTCCAATACAAAATGGAAAATGGGATGCTGCATTCAAATTCAG
Source organism: Bacteroidales bacterium (assembly GCA_035421345.1). Lineage (GTDB taxonomy): Bacteria > Bacteroidota > Bacteroidia > Bacteroidales > CG2-30-32-10 > DAOLWT01. Next base: position 2,233 of record DAOLWT010000104.1, on the reverse strand, counting down.
TAATATAAAAAACAGCGGATTCGATTTTTACAATTCTCCTTTTGGAGAAGACAGTTTTGATCTTTGGCCTTATTCTAAAATAGAATATAAATATAAAGATATTTTTACCGGTTTTGTTTTTTATTTGCCGTTAAATGAACATTATGAATTATACGGAATTCCAAACATTATGACGAAAGAATTTGAAGTTGAATTAAGACGAAGATTAAAAATATTTTATGGCGTTTGGAACTACAAATTACAAGGAGGTCAAAAACCAGCAATAAACAAAAGTATAAGGCATTTAGGTAAACTTAAAAAAGAAAGATATTACAATCTTAATAAAAAATTGAAAATAATTGATAAATGGCTATCCGAATAACATTTATTGATATTTAGCCAGACTAAAATATTTTTAAATTTACTTATGCACCTTAACCCATTGAGGTAAAACATTCTTTTTAAATTCTTCTTTCTGTTGTATAATTTTACTTATTTCGAGCCCGATTAGTTTCTGTGCTTTTTCTTTGGTAGCATAATCAGGTAGTATATAAGGCGATTTAATACCGAAAGCATATATGTAATGGTCCAATAAATGAACCATAACATATATGTCATCGGCATTACCATTGTAAAATTTAAAATATCCGTTGGACTATTTTAAATTTACAATTTGTATAACATTTAATTCCGATAAAATATTGTGGAGCAATAACATTTTTTTGAAAAACATTATACTGATGTTGGTCATCGTCATCAAAATCCAAATAGAATAGAATCATAATATTAAAAAACACAGAGTATTGATATATTTAACTCAATATATTTTTGAATTAAGTATGGAATCGTATTTTTGCATACTATTTAAAATTGTTAATATGAAAAAAAACCTAACTCATCTAATTTTTAGTTTATTTTTTTTATCACTATTCTTATTTTCTTGTTTGTCAATAAAAGCCCAGCCGGCTCCTATTAAATTTGGCGTTTTAGAAAAATCGGTATTAGAAATGAAATCGTATGAAAATGACACCACTGCTGATGCGGTTATAATATGTGATTATGGCGAATTTAACCCTGCCACCATTTCATTCTCCAGAATAACAAGAATAAAAATTTTAAAAAAATCTGGATGTGATTATGCAAATCGTGTATTGAGAGCACCCAATAAATCAAATATTAAAGGAATAACGTATAATTTGATGAACGGTGAAATTCAAAAAACAAAATTAGAAAATGAATCTATATTTATGGAAGATATAGGTAGAAGTTATTACAGGTATAGAATTACCATGCCTAATGTAAAAGAAGGCTCTGTAATAGATATTCAAGCTACTTTTTCAGGAATACCATCTGTTTGGTACTTTCAATCAAATATTCCGGTTGTTTGGAGCGAACTTAGGTTAGAACCTCGAGCTGAAATTGGAATTCAAAAAAACTTTTTCGGGTTTCATCCTTTATCAATCGTAGAAGATGATCGATGGGTAAGTAAAAATGTACCAGCACTAAAAGAAGAACCTTATATGAACGATCTATCTAATTTCTTAACAAAATACGAATTAGAATTTTCTTATATAAATATTCCCAGATATCTTATCATAGATTATGCATCATCATGGGAAGCTGTTAACTATATATTATTAAATAAATCGACTTTTGGAGATGAACTAAAGACGCTCTCATTTATGAAAGATGAAGCAGAATCAATAAAAAAATCGTTTATCACCAAAAAAGAACAACTTTTAGCTGCATATGATACTATTAAGAAAAAAATTAAATGGAACGAAATTGAGTCATTATTTCCCATAGGTGGTAGTGATATAAAATTTGTACTTAAAAATGGAATGGGAAATGCAGGAGAAGTTAATATTTCTTTAATTTTACTTTTAAAAAGATTAGATATTGAAGCATATCCAGTTGCACTAAGTACTAGAGAAAATGGGTTATTATCGTTAATTAACCCAACATTTAACAAACTAAATTATTTGATTGTTTTGGCTAAAATTGATGGAGAAGATTTCCTTTTAGATGCAACAGAAGAATATTTACCTTTAGGTTATTTACCCATAAGATGTATTAATAATTTCGGAATATTAGTAAATAGTAAAAAATCTGTTTCTATTGATTTAGCTCCCGGAGGAGTAAACAAAACTGATCAATTATTAAATCTCACCATTAATCCGGAAGGTTCAATAACCGGAGATATTCAACTTAAACATAGTAAATATGCCGCTTACTTATTTAGAAAAAATTACAA
>DAOLWT010000103.1:6410-7624 GCA_035421345.1 Bacteroidales bacterium | reverse complement strand
CGACCTTTTCTACGACCTTTCCATCAAATTCTGTTGTAAAAACACTTACCATAAAGCCTTCCGATATATTCCTAAAATCAGGTATAGGTAACTCCTCTTGCTTAAAATAATTAATTATTCGTTGAATACCTGATCCATACTTCTCAATATGTCCTAAATTTTTAAATACATCGGCTAAAAGTTTGTTACGGGGTGTCGATTGATAGGTGTTATTATGCAAATCGGTAATCGTAATTGTTTCGGGAAGTCGTCCGGGGTTATAAAATTCAATTTTATGATCGAAAATTTTTACGACAGAATCGGATGAAGAGCGATAATCTCGATGAATAATCATATTCATTACAATCTCCCGGATAGCCTCGAAAGGGTATTGCCATTTTTGTATATTCCTGGCTTCGCCTCTTTTTAATAATCGTTTCTATCTTATTCTTTTTGCTAAGTTGCATTCTTTATTATACTATTTAAACATTTCTATACTATCTGTGCAATACAAGAAATGCTTTCATTACATCTTAAATTAAGGGATATGTATCAAAACGGCAGAAAATATAAATCCCTGCTAATCATTTGCAATTCTTTTTAGGGTTATAACCAGAAAAATAATATTTTTTTCTACATTTTTTATGATTACACCCATAATATAATTTAATAACCGTATCTCTTTTTTTGGTGTGAGACAGGGTTAGGAGAACTATCTATTTTTTACAGCTTCGCCCTTTCACTCACATTCTTGTAAGCTACATAAGGGATTGTTAGAATTTGCGAGTTTACGAAAAAACCCGCCAAAGGTTGCTCTTTTAGTCTATTTTTTCAACACTCGTTTTCCCTATTTCTATTAATATACTTTTACCAATAGAATCGATAGATATCATTATTTTACGATTATTATTATAATGAATTATTTTACCGTAAAATCCTTTAAAAGGTCCCGATTTAATACGTATTTCTTCTCCTTCAGAAAAATGTTGGTCAATAACATCTATTTTATCGGGTATTTCATTTAACGCCATTTTAATTGCTTCTACTTGCGAATCGCTTATAGTTGCATCCATATTGTTATATCTTAAAAAACGAACTATACCGGGTGTGTTTAAAACGTCGAATCGTTTTGATTCATCATAACGTATAAAAAGATAACCGGAAAATAAGGGGACTTCAACCATTTTCTTTCGGTCTATCCACTTTCGCATCACTTTTTGTAGCGGAAGAAAAAC
>DAOLWT010000103.1:0-6310 GCA_035421345.1 Bacteroidales bacterium | reverse complement strand
GCAATTTTAGTATCATATACCGAAAGATATTTTTTTAAATAGATACACAACTGATTTAAATTGTTTCGTTCTCCTACCGCTGTATTAAATACCTGCCCAAATGCCAACGAATTTTCAGTAGTCAGGGCTAAATGATTCATTTGAATAACATTTTCAATATAGGTAAAGTCGCGGCTTACTGTGCCATCACCATTAATTACAGGCGATTCGTGCGACATTAGCTGCATTACAAATTTCGGAATTACAGCAGCATAAGCCCCATTCGGATCTTGCCGACGACCAAAAACATTAAAATAACGCAAACCTATTATATCTAACCCATAATTTAAACGAAATACATGTGCATATAATTCATTTACATATTTAGTAACAGCGTAGGGAGAAAGAGGCATTCCAATACGTTCTTCTATTTTAGGCATTTCCTGACTATCGCCATAGGTAGAAGAACTTGCGGCATATACAACTCTTTTTACCTTTGTATCTCTTGCTGCTACCAACACATTCAGAAAACCGCTGATATTATTCTCATTGGTATGAATAGGGTCGTTTATAGAACGAGGTACGGAACCCAATGCGGCCTGTTGCAAAACATATTCAGCCCCTTGCATTGCTTTTTTACATGTTTCCAAATTTCGAATATCGCCTTCAATCAGCTTGAAATTTTGATGGCTTAAAAGGTTTGAAATATTATTTCGGTGACCGGTAGAAAAATTATCCAAACAAACTACTTCATTATTGTATTTTAATAAATCTTCACAAAGGTTTGATCCAATAAATCCGGCTCCTCCCGTAACTACTATTTTTGAATTTTTAATTTTATTGAAAGTCATGTGTTTTTATAATACGTGTTTTATATATAAACATTCTAAATCTAATACTATTGATCGCAAATATTTATTATTTACTTGCGAAAATAATAAAAAGAGCGATGTAAAATATATTTTGATTGTGTAATTTTTAGGAAATTTATTGTGTAAAAAATTTATATTTACTGCTTATTTTTTTCGGAATATTCAGTAAGCCACTTATAGGCGGGCACAACTTCAATTTTAAGATTTTTTTGTTCAATCACTTCCTCTTTATCCCACGTAATCAACAGCAATTTACTGCATTTTAATTCCTGCGACGCTTCAATTAAGGCATTCAGCTCCCGCTTGATTGTTTTGGATTGATCTATTGAAAAACATACCTGAATAAGCTGTTCTATACGATTACCCCTTCGAAGCAGAAAATCAATTTCATGATTGTTACGCGTTCGGTAATAAAACAAATTCAAACCAGGCTGGTAATGCCTCCGCAGTAATTCAACAAAAACTAGATTCTCAAGTAGCCGGCCATAATTGGGCGACAATTCAAATGACCTCGCTTTCACAAATCCATTGTCGATAATGTATATTTTTTGTGCGGCTTTTTGTTGGTTCTTGATTTTAGTGTCGTAACGCGTGAGATGCTGAAAAAGATATGGTTCTTCCAAATAACCGACAAACTTTTGAACTGTAGCTACACTGTTAAAATCAAGTGATTCCTTCACCTGGTTAAAAGTGAAATAATTCGTATAGTTCGACAACATATAATTCGACAAATCGTATAGCTGTTGTGTCTGACGTACCCGAAAACGTTTCAGAACATCCTTCAGTAAAATGGAATCAAACAGTGAAGAAAGATAATTTTTCAAAATTCCCTGATTTAATAATGTCTCTGGAAATCCGCCATTGAACAAATAGTTTTGAAGCAGTGCCAACAATTTTCCCTTCTCTATAGGTGTTTCTTGTTTTTTGAATATAATCGAAGGATTAGTAAAACGCATTACTTCGGAAAAACTAAATGGTAATACAGTTATCTGTATATATCGTCCGGTTAGACTAGATGCCAGCTCATGTGAAAGCAACCTCGAATTTGATCCGGTTATGACCATATTTATTCCTCTACGATACAATTTGTTTACCCACAACTCCCATCGCTTAAGGTTTTGAATTTCATCGAGCAACAAATACTCAAAACCGGAATATACCTGATACAATCCCTGCAGTATCTCGTCTTCGTCAAACTGTTTCAATAAGGCATCATCATCAAAATTCAAATAGGCAAATTTTTTCTCTTTCAGCAACTGTAACGCCATTACGGACTTTCCTGCTCTTCGAGGACCTGTTATGACTTTTATTAGTGAGGTTTTCAATAATTCCGATTTTACATCGGCATCAAGTCGTTGAATGTATTCCTGATGTAACAAAAATTGCTGTTCTTCTTGCTGCTGATTAAGTATTTTTTTAATCATTTTTATTGTTTTATTGAACAAATATAGTCATTTTTATTCATTATAGAAATTTTTTTGAATAAAAGCTATTACATATATGCAATCGGTATAATTTCTTTTAATGAGATCTTTTATTTTACTAAATAAATCTTTTTTTATACATAACAATAGTGCTTTTGCATACTCGGTCAGACTTCGACACGCAACGCTTTTTCTTATTAACTTTTTGCTTGATCAAAAAGTTACAAAAGCTGTCAGAAAATTTCTTCAAAACTACGGTTCTGTTTTTCCCCCGAAACCGAAACTCTTCATTTCAGAAAAATTGAATTCTTATATTGCGTTTTCTTAGCACAAGCTATCTGCATAAAACAGAACCTTGTTTTGTTACAAAATTTTCTGAAGGCCATTCTTCTCTTAGATTAAAAAAATAGGTATATCGGAGGTTCGCAAAAAACAAGGTAATGAGGGTATTTCGGGGTGTGTCACACTGAGGAAACCGACGAAGGAGGCTGTCTCGAAGTGGGACCACTCGTAGATGGTTTCCTAATTGCGGTGGTTGAGCCTGCCGAAACCACCACTCTAAATCCGGTCAGACTTCGACACGCAACGCAATAATTTATTTTTAAAATATTTCTAAAAAAAGGCGTTGCTGCTCTGTCTGACCACATATGCTATTAAATTAAATATTTATAAGAATTTTATAGAATGTCTGTTGCCCTGTGATGACTGCTCGTAGGATTTAGTTTTTAAGATTGTTTTGATTGATTGAAACTAACAAATGGAAAAAATAAGGTTTTTATTCATTTTCACTTCATTCTATTCAATGTGGTTAACCTATTAAATTTATGATTATTTTTACCAAAATTTTATTTGCATGAAAATCTCATACAACTGGCTTAAACAATATATTGACGTAGATCATACGCCAGAAGAACTTTCCAAAGTACTTACAAATACAGGACTTGAAGTGGAATCGGTCGAAGAATTTTGTTCGGTAAAAGGCGGTCTTAAAGGCTGTATTATTGGAGAAGTAAAAACCAAAGAAAAACATCCCGATGCCGACAAATTAAGTATTACGACCGTCGATATCGGACATGCTGATTTGTTGCATATTGTATGTGGAGCACCTAATGTAGAAGCTGGTCAAAAAGTAGTGGTTGCTACTGTGGGCACCGTTCTTTATACTGCAAAAGGAGAATTGGAACTTAAAAAAGCCAAAATTCGCGGTCAGCTTTCCGAAGGGATGATATGTGCGGAAGATGAATTAGGACTAGGTGAATCGCATGCCGGAATTATGGTTTTAGACCCTTCTGTTAAAGTGGGAACTCCTGCTTCAACCTATTTTAATATTGAACAGGATTGGGTTTTTGAAATTGGCTTAACGCCCAACAGAAGTGATGCTATGTCGCACATAGGCGTTGCCAGAGATTTGGCAGCAGCATTAGAAATTATATATCATAAGCCGTATCCGATAAAAAAACCTGATTTAAGTCATTTTAAAATCGATAACACGCTTTTACCAATTCAAGTGGAAGTAACTGATTCGAAAGCGTGTCCACGATATGCTGGAATTACGTTAACCAATGTAAAAGTGAGCGATTCTCCCGACTGGCTTAAAAATTATTTATTAGCAGTAGGACTTAGACCCATAAATAATATTGTTGATATTACGAATTTTGTTTTACAGGAAACCGGTCAACCCTTACATGCATTTGATGCTGATAAAATTTCTGGTAAAAAAGTAATTGTAAAAAAATTGACCGAAGGGGCTAAATTTGTTACGCTTGATGAAGTAGAACGGAGCCTTCAAGCAAACGATTTGATGATATGCAACGAAACCGAAGGGATGTGTATGGCGGGTGTTTTTGGCGGAACCAAATCGGGAATTACCGAAAACACACACAACATATTTATTGAAAGTGCTTATTTCGATCCGGTTCATGTTCGAAAAACATCCAAATACCATGGATTAAAAACAGATGCCTCTTTTCGTTTCGAAAGAGGAGTAGATCCCGATGGCGTTGTTTTTGCTCTGAAACGGGCCGCTTTACTGATAAAAGAAAATGCAGGCGGAAGCATTTCATCCGAAATAATGGATGTTTATCCAACACCCATAAAAGGATTTCCTGTTTCGGTTACCTATACCAATATTAACAAATTAATTGGTAAAACGATTGACCCCGTTATTATAAAAAAAATACTGTTATCGCTTGAAATAAAAATAACATCAGAAACGCCAAATGGGCTGGAACTTCTGGTTCCTCCATTTAAAGCAGATGTGCAACGGGAATGCGATATAATAGAAGAAATATTACGTATATACGGATATAATCAGATTGAAGAACCGGAACAATTTAGAATTTCATCATCGCAAACGCCTAAACCCGATAGAGAAAAAATTAAAAACAATATTTTTAATTACTTAAGCGATTGTGGCTTTTCAGAAATAATGAATAATTCGCTTACCAATATTTCAAACATGGAAGGGTTTGATTCTTTTAAAAAAGAAGAACTTGTTCATATTTTAAATCCACTTAGCAATGAATTGGCTATTATGCGCCCTAGTATGTTGTTTGGAGGAATGGAGTCACTTTTGCATAACCTTAATCGTAAAATTTATAATTTAAAATTTTATGAATCGGGTAAAATTTATAGAATGAAAGATGCATCGGCATCGGATGTTGTAAAAAAATATGAAGAAAAAGAGCAACTTTCTATATTTCTTACCGGTAATGTAACTGCTGAAAATTGGCATGAAGGAAAAGGAAAACCGGTGAGTTTTTATTATTTAAAAGCGTATATACATAGCATTTTTACGAAAGCGGGTATTGATGTTGCTTCTTTTAAAATTACTGAAATAAGCAACAACCTATTTGTAGAAGGGATGGAATATAGCAGTAAAAAAGCGTCCATCGTTCTCTTTGGAAAACTTTCTAAAACTGTTTTAAAAAAATTCGATATTAAACAAGATGTTTATTATGCCGAAATTGATTGGGATAAACTGATTGAACTTTCCGGAAAAAATAACGTAACATTCAAAGATATTCAGAAATTTCCTGAAGTACGTCGCGATATTGCTTTATTACTCGACAAAAAAATTAAATTTTCCGAAATACACGATTTATCGCTTAAAACAGAACCTAAATTTTTGAAAGAAGTGAATCTTTTCGACATTTACGAAGGAAAAGGAATTGATGAAGATAAAAAATCGTATGCTATTAGTTTTACTTTAACAGATGCTGAAAAAACACTAACAGATGCGGAAATAGAAGGTATTATGAATAAATTAATCAACACATTTAAAGAGCAACTACAGGCAAGTATTAGATAATACCAATTGTAAATTTAAAATAATAAAACGAAAATTTTACAATGTTAATGCCGATAACATATTTGTTATAGTACAATTTATTGGACTATTATATATGCTTTCGTTATAACAGTCCACCTGAATTAGCTGCCTACTTTGCTAAAATTCTAATTAAAATTTCATTCACGCTTGCCCTGTCCTCGACACTTGCCCGAATGACATGGATTCGTATAGCTTCCACGCATTTATCGAATATTAGAAACTTTCCAATCGTATTAATTTTTAACATTGGAAATTCAAAATTCGAAGTTGGATATTCATTTATAACTTTATTCTTTTAAATTATACATTTCTTTGAAAAAAGGTTTTTTATTTTTCTTTTCTCCATGATGAGAAAAGAAACAAAAGAATCTAGAAAATCCGATGCTTCTTCCCGCTCTGTTAAATATGCTGAATTCTAACAAAATAAGTAAACTATTTTGTAAGAATTCTACGCAATTTAACATTCACAGCCAGCCCCGTCCTCGCCGGATTTTCGGGCTTTCGCGCATTTTTTGAAAATTTGGCATTTTAATTTTTCGTGATGTTATACTTTTTAAAATTCTTGTTTTTAGTTAAAAAACGCCTTGCTGTCCAAGCAATAATAGGAAGGGGAATAAGTTATCAGTAAATTTCTTCAAAACTACGGTTTTGTTTTTCCCCCGAAACCGAAACTCTTCATTTCAGAAAAATTGAATTCTTATATT
>DAOLWT010000102.1:0-7716 GCA_035421345.1 Bacteroidales bacterium | reverse complement strand
CTTTTACCATGTATGTTGAATGTTTCCAGTTTTTTTTAGCCCCTACCGACTTAACCAATTCGAATGCAAATCCTTTAAAATCGCCACATGTAATTAATAATTCGTGGGGTTGTATTGAATCGGAAGGATGCAATAGTAGTAATTATGCAACAATGGAAACGGTTATAAAAAATCTGAATGCAGCAGGAATCGTTGTTGTTTCATCATCAGGAAATAGTGGACCTAATTGTTCAACCATTGATACCCCTCCAAGTATTTTTGCTAATAGTTTTGTTGTTGGATCTACTACCAATTCCGATGAAATATCATCTTTTAGTAGTAGAGGGCCTATTACTATTTATTCATGCAATGAAGTAAAACCAGATGTAACTGCTCCAGGTACCGGAATACGTTCTAGCTACAAGGATGGCACTTATTCTACAATGAGCGGAACAAGTATGGCGGGACCTCATGTTGCTGGATTAGTAGCCTTAATTATTTCAGCAAACCCTGAATTAGCGGGACAAGTAGATTCGATAGAAAATATTATCAGAAAAACAGCTACCCCTTTAACAAGTACCGAAAACTGTGGAAGTATTTCCGGTTCGCTCATTCCAAATTACACCTTTGGACATGGCCGTATTGATGCACTGGCAGCAGTTAACATGGCTGTTTCTATTAAAGAAACCGAAAAACAAGAAATACCTGTTCAAATTTACCCAAACCCTTGTTCCGATTATATTTCAGTTGAACTTCAAAACAAACAAGCGAATGCATTTCTTCACATTTACAACAATATGGGGCAACTTGTGCTTGAAAGCAAGATAGATACATTCAAAAAGATAAATATTTCAGCACTTTCGGAAGGTGTATTTTTTTATGTAATTGAAACCGAAACAATTCATTTTAATGGTAAATTGGTAAAAATTAAATAATTATTTAAATATCTAATAATGTATTTTATTTTATATTTCTTTTATTTTATCTTTGTAATAACAAATATTAGCATATAAACCTATGGAAAAATCAAACTGGACAAAAGAAGAATTTATTGCATATATTTTATTATATGCAACCAAAGCAAATTTTGTTGAAACACCTGAAGAAAAAGAGATTATTCTTTCGAAAGTAAATGCACAATCATATCAAAAAATTCATAAAGAATTAGATAACGATAACGATTTTCAGAGCATTCAAAAAATATTAGCAAACTTAGGTAAGTTTAGCTATACTAAAAGAAATATTGATTTGTTAATTAGCGAAATTCGGATGCTTTATTTATCTGATGGGGACTGTAATTCTAATGAAAACACCATGTTCCTTGGGTTAAAAAGACTTTTAAAAGATAAAACGTTTTAATACCGACCTCTTTTATATAACCGCAGGAAAATATTTTATTTTATTTTTTCTGTAATTGCAATGCTTTTTGGTAGCATTGATTTGCTTTTTCCTTATCCCCTATATTTTGGTACGATCCTGCTAAATTTAAATACGTTTGAGGATTTTCTGGTTTAATTTCGATTGATTTTTTAAAAAATTCAATCGATTTAAGAAAATCTTTTTTTAATCCATAGGCTACTCCTAAATTTTCTAATAGAGATGCATCGTTTGGAGAAATAGCATAAGCTTTCATCATAAACTCAATAGACTTATTTAAATTATTATAATATTTACCATAAACCTCCCCTATTTTACTATATGCCGGAGCATATTTCGGATTTTTTTCTAATAATAGATTCATGATATAAATTACCGAATCGAGCTGCATCCTATTTTCATAAACTGCGGCTAGTCCAACATATAAATCATTATTTGTTGGTTGATATATGATTAATTTTTTATAACTTTCTAATGCTTCGGTATAATCTTTATTTTTATTACTTACTTGGGCGCAATACAACCAATTATTTAACGCTTCTTTATGTCCGGGACTTAATTTTAACGCATTTTCATAATACAATCGAGCTGTTTTATAATCTTCTATATCAATCATTGCTTTCCCTAATAATAACCATCCTGCAACATATTTCGGATGAATTTGAATCCCTTTATTTAAGTAACTAATTGCATCCTGAATCATTTTTTGTTTTTTTAACGTATCGGTTTCTTTTTCGGCACGCTCTAGTGTTTGCCCACCTGCAGAAACATTGCATTTTGCACTATTCTTGGATATTTTAACATCTGTCGTAAATAAGGTGTAGTCGTCGTGCCATGCTGGGTTACGGGCTATTGTTTTAATAGAATATCCTAATAGGATGATGCCTGTTATAATAAAAATTGTTCTTTGATTAACCCATTTGGGAAGATAAGTAGTCATTAAAAAGGCCAATACGATGCAAAATCCAAGTATAGGAATAAAAACAAAGCGTTCATTCATAAACGTTCCTATAGGAAATATAAGATTTGATGCAATAGAGAATGTTAATCCAAAGAAAATAATACTATATGAAATAATATTTTTTTTTCTAAATAAAATGATTGAAATAGTAATAAGGGCGATATATATAAGCATTGAAATTAAAACACGCAAATCCATTATTTCCATCAATGGAATTTGTTTTGGATAATAATCGTGAGTTAAAGGATGAGGAAATAAAATAAGCAACAAATATTTTCCCCAAGTGTAAAAAATTGTAGCATATTTTTGTATTGTATTCGCTTCAATAAAAGGGTTATTTAACAATTCATAATCGGGTGAAGAGCTCATAAAATCGCCCAGTACCATGGTTCGTATAATCATAAAAAAAACAGACACTATGAATAAGCTAAATCCTATTATAGCTGTTTTTTTAATAGAAGCTTGTTTAAAAAAATAAATAGTTAATGGAATAACCAGCACAAAAGAAATAGCATTTTCTTTTGATAATAATCCAAAAAAGAAAATAGCACAAGCGATGATTATATTTTTAATTTTCGAATTTTCAACATATTTCAACATAAAATATAAAGCACCAAAATTTGCCAAAAGACTCATTATATCATCTCTCCCTTTAACATTAGCAACAACTTCGGTATGTAACGGGTGGGCTGTAAAAAATAAAGTAGCCATAAATGCAAGAGAAAAATAAAATTTATGTTTTTCTTGTTTAAAAAGCATGCATAGAATTTTATATACAAGCACACACGCAAAAGCATACATTAGTATATTTATAAGATGTCCTACCAACGGATTTAAGCCCATTATTTCGTATTCAAGGGCAAAGGTTATATGCGATAACGGGCGGTAGCGGCCCCCTGCAACCAAGTTTTTTTGAACTCCGAAAAATCCAACAAACGAATCTGTTGTTAAAATATCCCAAACGCCATCAAGCCCTTTCTTAGTAAATTTATTATCGGTAATCATTAATCGGTCATCAAGCGTATACTGATTAAAAAGAGAATTTGCATAAAGAATAAATGCAAAAGCAAAAATAAGATAAGATGGTAATGACCAGAATGATGAAAAATGGACAGCTTTATTTTTTTTGTTGTCCGTTTGATTTGATTTATTTAATTGAACTGTTTTTTTCATTTTAAAAAGAAAAATAAAATTTCTTATTCAAAATCGGGATATAATAAATATTTCTTTCTAATTTTTTTATAATTTTTAATGTCTGTTTGCCAGGAAGCACGTATAACGTCTTCGCTTTCTCCTTTTATAATTTGTTCTTTTAACTTTGAAATTCCAGCAAGTTGATTAAAATAGGAATTAAAAAAACTAGTCTGCGCTACTAATTCTTTGTGTGTTTCTAATAACCAATAAAGATATATAGAACGTAGGTTTTTAACATAAACATCGGCAAACTCCGTTAAATTATATCCATAGCATTGTATTCCTTTATATAAGGGTTCTGAAGCTGCTGACCTCGTTTCAGGGATAAAAGAAAAAGAAGTATTTTTTAAATTTGGATGACCAATAACCTGAAATGGAAAATCAGTTCCACGACCTACAGAAATAACAGTACCTTCGAAAAAACCTAAAGAAGGATACAAATAAACAGCATTCATATTCGGCAAATTGGGGGATGGAGGTATTGGAAGCGAATACAAATATGAATGATTATAATTTTTAACTGGAATACATGTTAAACTACATTTAACTCCGTTTTTAAGCCATTCTTCGCCATTAACCATTTGGGCATATTCGGCAACCGTAAGTCCGTGAACTAAAGGAATGGGGTGTAATCCAACAAATGAAGTATACTCTTTTTCTAGCACAGGACCATCAATATAATATCCGTTTGGATTTGGCCTATCGAGGACTATAAAATCAATATTATTTTCAGCGCAAGCTTCCATTACATAAGTCATGGTTGAAATATATGTATAAAATCGAACACCTACATCTTGAATATCGAAAATAACTATATCTATCCCTTTTAAATCATTTGGTTTCGGTTTGTAATACGATCCGTATAAAGAAACAACAGGAATTTTGGTGTTAGGGTCTAGGCTATTTTTTATTTTTTCACCAGCAGGTGCTATTCCTCTAAAGCCATGTTCAGGACAGAATATCTTTTTTATTTTAATTCCGGCATTAAAGAAACTATCTACTAAATGAACATTTCCAATAAGAGATGTATGGTTTGCAACAACAGCAACATTCTTATCTTTAAGTAAATGGAAATATAATTCCGTTCTTTGCGCACCCACCATTACACTATCGGAAGAAAGTTCTTTTAACTTATTATTTATGGTAATCTGTTGTCCTATCGCCATAAGAAATGGCTGAAATAACAAAAAAAGACTTATACTAAATTTAGTCATAATTAAATGCAACTTAATTAAATGTAAATTGAGTACAAATATAAATTAATTATTCCTATTTTTGTAACAATAGAAGACAATTGAATACAGAACTTTTCATAGCAAAACGAATATTCTCTATAAAAGAATTAGGTCGGCTTTCGAGGCCTGCTGTAAGGGTTGCTATATTAAGTATCATTCTTAGTATCTCGATAATGATTGTTTCTATGGCTATTGTTACCGGTTTTCAAAAAGAGATTAGAGAAAAGGTAATTGGGTTTGGCTCTCACATACAAATAAGTCGTTTCGATTCCAATTCATCTCCAGAAACAGAGCCTATTGATAAAAATCAAACTTTTTATAATACATTTAAATCTGCTGAAGGAATTAAACATATTCAAGTTTTTGCAACCAAAGCAGGAATTATTAAAACCGATGACCAGATGGAAGGTATTATTTTGAAAGGAGTTGGCAGTGATTATGACTGGTCGTTTTTAGAAGACAAAATAGTTGAGGGGAATATATTACAAATAAAAGATTCTTTAAGATCAAAAGATATAATTATATCGAAAATTATCGCAAACAGATTAAAACTTAAATTAGGCGACTCCGTCCGGATGTATTTTATTGGGAAAGAACAAGCACAGCCCAAAGGAAGGAAATTACACATTACCGGAATTTACGAAACGGGTTTGTCGGAATATGACAAACTTTTTGTAATAGCTGATATTGCTCAAATACAGTCATTAAACAAATGGAAACCTAATCAAATAGGTGGATTTGAGATATTAATTGATAATTATAACGATTTAGAAAAAGTAAGCGAATACGTATATAAAAATATTCCTTACGATTTAAATTCAAAAAACATAAAACAAAAAGATCCACAAATATTCGACTGGTTAAGTTTAATGGATATGAATGTGTTGATTATTCTTATTCTTATGATAATTGTGGCAACGATTAATATTATATCTACGTTTCTTATATTAATTTTAGAACGAACGAGCATGATAGGTTTATTAAAAGCCATGGGGACGCGCAATAATAGCATCCGCAAAGTTTTCCTTTACACTTCTATGTATCTAGTATTTAAAGGCCTTTTATGGGGAAATATAATTGCATTATTATTTTGTTTAATTCAAAAATATTTCGGAATCATAACACTACCGCAAGAATCATACTATTTAACAGAAGTTCCAATTCATTTATCATTTCTACATATTTTTCTGTTAAATGCCGGAACAATACTGATATGCTTTCTAATGCTGTTAATTCCATCCTATATCATTTCAAAAATTACCCCTGTTAAAGCCATCCGTTTTAGCTAACATATTAACTTTTTTAAAATATCTTTTATTATTAAAGCATATATTCACACGAACTATAATAATATTTAGATATAATTTTAAATTTAAAATTGCATAAATTTTTATTTTGTTGTAATTTTACATAAAGAACAATTGTACTATTTTTAATACGAAAATATATGTCGGGAAAAAACGAGAAAGCTCCAATTGATAAGGTAAAAGCTATAAATGTTATTAAAAATCTTATTTCTAAAAAAGATGCTTGTTTAAATACAAAATATTTAAAATCGCATGAAAAAATCGCCATTTTTTATAATACTCATATTATTGAAATTAATGGTGGTGAAGAAAAATTTATTAAATACATGTCATTTACCATTCCTCTTTCTTCAAAAGAACACAAAGAAATTCTAGGTTTATTTGTTTCGGAAGTAAAAAAACGAAACGAAGAAATATCGTTAAAAAAACTCGAAGATTTTCGTCATCTAACAGATGAATAGGCAAATGAAGAGAATCCCCTATTTCAATTATATTTTGTTTGCGTTTTAATTTTTTTTTCTAAATATTCTAATCCTTTTTTATTTGCAATACCTCTTATATGGTAATTAAAAGAGGTG
Source organism: Bacteroidales bacterium (assembly GCA_035421345.1). Lineage (GTDB taxonomy): Bacteria > Bacteroidota > Bacteroidia > Bacteroidales > CG2-30-32-10 > DAOLWT01. The sequence goes on along the minus strand of DAOLWT010000102.1, from coordinate 1,085 downwards.
TTAAAAATTTCTTCATAGGAATATTTGTTTTCCACTATCATCTCATATGTTTGAGACATTTCCATTCGGAAAAGATAAAAATGGGTAATGATATCAATATTTATATCACTCCTATATAACCCTTCCTTAATACCATTAATCATATTTTGTTTAATTTGATTAAAAATATAATCTCTATTATTTAAATTCACATTTTTCCATATTTGTGGATAATATTTTTTTAAATCATAGGTAACAGACGGGTTTATATTCTTTAGATACTGCGATACAAATTTACTTACCTGCAACAACTGTTCTATGGCATTTGCATTTTCCGATACCATTTTAAACATTTCTCCTGAAAGTAATTCAGCGTGATGTTCTACCACTTTCGTAACTAACTCATCTTTATCTTTAAAATATTGATAAAGCGTTTTCTTGGAAATGCCCAATTCTCTAGACACATCATCCATTGAAACACTTTTAATACCGTACTTCATAAAGAGGGTTGATATGCTAACAATTATTTCATCCATAAAATAAGTTAATAAAATTAATTCTCCTTTTTAAACTTTTGCTATTTCAAGCTAGTAAATTAGCCTAATTTCTATTTCCATATCTTTTTGAATACTCATTTTTGTCTCATTAAACGTGGGAGCACTTATTATCGGTTTAATATTATTTGAAAACCCATATCCTTCTTTTGGAATTCCCAAAAAATTGGTATTACATACGCCATCAGCATTCGCATCATGAAACAATGCAACAGCATAATAACCGACGGGAATTGAAAAAGTGTATTTTGTTACAAATGAATTAACGTTAATTATAGCGGTTTTATATTGTTTATTTATTTTAGGGAAGGATATTTCATTATTATACAAACCAATCTGTGTTTTCCCATTGGTATTTTTATATCCCACTACTTTTACTGTTAAATTCACATTTTGTTTTTCGAAATCGGGTATTTTCTTTCAATCATACTACCAAACATTAAAAGTAGTATAATTAAAATAAACATATGTCTCAAAAAAGATGTTTTCATAATTAAAAAATAATGTTTTAATTATAATTCATTTTTTATGCAAATTATAAGAAATATCTTT
>DAOLWT010000101.1:0-7741 GCA_035421345.1 Bacteroidales bacterium | reverse complement strand
TTTTTTCTAAAAAAAGGAATAAATAAAATTTCTAAAAAATTTATGCAAAATATGGTATTCCAATCAATTAACTATCAGCGTGATAGGGGCGAGTTAGATAGATTGTAAATTTAAAATAGTCCAACGGATATTTTAAATTATACAATGGTAATGCCGATAACATATATGTTATCGGTATTATTTATTCAACGAGGGTTTTTCTGCGATTGTATTCCGATAATGCTATCTTAATTTCTTCGAATGTATAGGAATTATCTAATTCGTTTTTTATACTGGTAAGGGAGGCATTTTCTATTTTTTTAATTATGTTTATTATCAATTCCATTCGTGGCGGTTCTATATATTTAACAGCATCTATACGTCCTTTTTCAATCATTTTTGCAATATGAGAATAAATAGTGGTTATGGAAAAATTTCTTTCTTTGGCAGTTTCTTCAATGCTTTTCCCTTCTTTTAAGATAGCTTCGGTTATTTCATACGTTGTTAATTTTTGTTTTTTCTCCGAATCTATAGGAATGCTATTAATTAGCTGCATGGGCTCTTCCTCAGGTAATAATGTATATAATTTCTTTTCCAATAAATGGAGTTCTTTCCATTGTTTAATTTTCGTTGATACTTTTGCTACTAGTTCATTTAAAAACTTAGTATATCCTTTTACTTTTTTCGCTTTGTCTATTTGGAATTTATGTATTTGTAGCGGAAATAATATTTTTTCGGTTGCTTCCTTTGCAAAATAAATGACTCCCTTACTGCTTCGCTCTTCTATTTGTTCGTAGGTGATTTTATTTTCTATTAAGTCGTTATACATTCCTTGCAATTGCTTCGAAAATTTTTTCTCTATATTTTCCATTTCATGCAATTGTTTCATGAGCATATCTGCTAATAAAGCGGTTTCTTCTTTTTTAGGAATTTTCTTTTCCATAATAAATTCTTTCCATAACAAAAAAGAAGAAATCAAGGTGTCTTGCTTTAATGCGTGTGATATACGTTTCAAGCTATATGGAAATTTTTCTTTTTCAACTATTTTTTCTATTTCCGATAGCGTGCGAATATTACGCTGAAACTCATTAATCGTTTTATCAGAGAAAATACAATGTTCGCTTATTTCCGATTTTAAGATTATTCCTTCGAGTGTTCTACAACGACTTAAAGCAACATACACCTGGCCGGGAGCAAAAGAACGTCCGGCATCTATAATCGCTTTATCAAAGGTAAGTCCCTGGCTTTTATGAATGGTTACAGCCCAAGCTAATCGAATAGGAAATTGCATAAATTGCCCTATTATATTTTCTTTTATTTCGTTTGTTTCCGTATCAACATAATATTGTTTATTTTCCCATACTTCCCTTGTCAATTCATACTCTTCTTTATCTCCTTCAAACAAAATTTTAATGCTATCTTCCGATAAATTACTAACTGTTGCTATTTTCCCGTTAAAATATTTTTTGTTCTCGCTAATATCATTCCGAATAAACATAATTTGTGCGCCTACTTTTAATTCAATTAGCAAATTGTTGGGATACGCACTTTCTTTAAACTCTCCTTCTATTTCGGCTCTATAATAAAAGGAAGTTCCGCGAAGCGTTTGTAATTGTTTTTGGTTTATTTGATCGACTGTTGCATTATGTGTTGTTAAATAAATATATCCGGCCGACGAATTTTCTTTTATTTCGTAATTGGGGAAATAACGGGTATTTAATTTTTGAAAGCATTCTTTATCTAATTTCTGGAATCGTATTTTATTTAAAATTTCTATAAACTCCTCATCATCTTGTCGGTGAATTTTTTTTAATTCAACACATATTGGTGGGGTTTGTTGAATTGTTTTACTTTCAAAAAAATAAGGTCCTGTATAATATTTTTTTAAAACCCCACTCATTTCCTCTTTTAAAATAGGGGGTAGTTGATACATATCGCCAATAAATAGGGTTTGAACACCGCCAAACGGGTTTGAGTTTTTACGGGCATATTGCAAGGCAAAATCAATTGCATCGAGTAAATCTGCCCTTACCATGCTTATTTCATCTATTATAAGTAATTCAAGCTGAAGGAAAAGTTCGCGTTTGTTTTTATGGTAGCGAAAATGTTTTGAAAGTTCATTTCGGTTTAATGCAATATTAGGATCTACGTAGTCGTTTGATGGAATAAACCCTAAAAGAGGCAGTCCGAACAAAGAATGAAGTGTTACCCCTCCGGCATTAATAGCAGCAACTCCTGTTGGAGCAGCAACAACCAAATTTTTTACGGAATGGGCGACTAAATATTTTAAAAATGTTGTTTTTCCAGTCCCTGCTTTCCCTGTTAGAAATACATTATTTGCAGTATGTTCTATTAAGTCGAAAGCGATTTTAAATTCGTTATTTTCCATCAGCAATAATTAATACAATCCTTATTTTTTAACGTACAAAAAAACCGACAGATTAAGCTATCGGTTTTTTTAATATACATGCTATTTTATTTTATCCACATTTTGAATATCCACAACTTTTGCATTTTAAGCAACCTTCTTCATATATCAATCCTTCTGTATCTCCACAGTTTGAACAAACTTTATCGGCTACTTTTGTTCCATCGGGAATAAACTTTTTAAGAGCCCGTTCAACTCCTACTTTCCATGTATTAATTGAATCGGAATCTAAATTCAGTTTAGAGATTAATTCTACTACAAAAGGTAATGGCATTCCATGGCGTAAGATTCCAGAAATTAATTTAGCGTAATTCCAATATTCTTTATTAAACATACGCGATAAACCTTCAATCGTAATTTTATATCCTTGTTTATCTTCGAATTGAAAATCGTACTGACTTTTTTCTTTTTCGTTTTTATTTTTAATAACCCATCCTTTTTGAACCGAAGGAGGTAAATAAAAATCTTCTGCTTTTCCGGTAAATACTTCGTAAGGTCTGCCATTAAGAAGTCCTACAACAGCAATCCATTTTTCATAATCATTTTGAAAACGAACAATTTCCGCTTCTAGTCTTTTAGGTCGTTGAGGGGCAGATGTTTCTTTAATTTCAGCGATGTCTTCTTTTTTCTTATCGGATATTAAAACACCAGAACGTGAACCTTCGCGGTAAACGGTTACGCCTTTACATCCGCTTTCCCAAGCTGTTTTATAAATGGTACCCACCAATTCTTCTTTTACATCAAACGGAATATTTATGGTAACACTAATAGAATGATCTACCCATTTTTGAATAGCCCCTTGCATTTTTACTTTAGCAACCCAGTCTACATCATTTGCAGTAGCTTTATAATATGGTGATTTTTTAATAATCGCATTTAGTTCTTCATCTTTCATTAATTTAACTTTATCCACATCATAGTTGTTTATTTTCAACCATTTCAAAAATTTATTATGAAATACATTGTATTCTTCCCATGAATCGCCTACTTCATCAACAAAATCGATACGTGCATTCTTATCGCCCGGATTTACTTTTCTTCTTCTTTTATACGAGATTAAAAATACCGGTTCAATTCCCGATGTAGTTTGAGTCATAAGAGAAACACTTCCGGTAGGAGCAATGGTAAGTATTGCAATATTTCTCCTTCCGTATTTTATCATTTCATCGTACAAGGAATTATCTGCTTCCTTTAATCGATTTATAAAAGGGTTTTCCTTTTCTCTTTTCGCATTATATATAGGGAATGGTCCTCTTTCTTTGGCTAATGTTACGGAAGAGCGATATGCTTCCAATGCAAGTAATTTATGTACTTCTATCGAAAAATTAGTTGCTTCTTCTGTTCCATAACGACAACCTAATGCAGCTAGCATATCCCCTTCGGCAGTTATACCAACACCGGTTCTTCTTCCTTCAATGCATTTTTTTCGAATATTATTCCACAAATTTATTTCTGTTTTTTTAACATCTGCACCTTCGGGATCGGTATTAATTTTTTCTAAAATTTTATCAATTTTTTCTAGTTCCAAATCAATAATATCATCCATTATTCGTTGTGCGTAGCCTATATGTTTTATAAACAATTCTGAATCAAAATCGGCTTTGTCAGTAAATGGATGTTCAACATAACTATATAAATTTATTGCAATTAAACGACAGCTATCATAAGGACATAAAGGAATTTCACCACACGGATTAGTAGAAACCGTTTTAAATCCTAAATCTTGATAACAGTCGGGAACCGATTCACGAATAACCGTATCCCAAAAAAGGATACCTGGTTCTGCTGATTTCCATGCATTATGAACAATTTTTTTCCAAAGATGTTGCGAATTGATTTCTTTTTTTACAGTTGGATTTTTCGAATCAACCGGATATTGCTGAACATAGGGTTCATTATTTATAATCGACTGCATAAAATCGTCGGTAATTTTTACCGATACATTGGCTCCGGTGACTTTTCCTTCTTCTAATTTTGCATCAATAAATTTTTCCGAATCGGGATGTTTTATAGAAATGCTTAGCATTAATGCACCTCGACGACCATCCTGTGCTACTTCACGTGTACTATTAGAATAACGTTCCATAAAAGGAACGATTCCGGTTGATGTAAGGGCACTATTTTTAACTGGGCTTCCTTGTGGACGAATATGAGAAAGATCGTGACCTACTCCTCCTCTGCGTTTCATGAGCTGAACTTGCTCTTCGTCAATTTTCATAATACCGCCATACGAATCGGAGTTTCCTTGATTGCCTATTACAAAGCAATTTGATAGCGACCCAATTTGAAAATCGTTTCCAATACCTGCCATCGGACTTCCTTGAGGAATAATATATTTGAAGTTTTTCAACAAATCGAAAACTTCTTCTTCGCTCATCGCATTTGCATATCGTTTTTCGATACGGGCAATTTCGCGGGCAATTCTTCGATGCATATCATCGGGAGTACATTCGTATATATTGCCGGCTGAATCTTTTAGCGCATATTTATTAATCCATACATTCGCTGCAAGCACATCTCCTTTAAAATATAAAGTAGTTTTTTGGAGTGCTTCTTCGTATGAATAAATGCTTCGTTTTACGGGTTCTTGAGATGTATTCACATTATTATCTTTTTCTATATTTTCTATTTCATCAAATAAATTCGGTTTTTTTCTTTTCTCTAAAACAGTGTTGTAAAAATTCGGTTTTGTCTTGTTTTCGAGGTCGTTTGTTGTGTTCGGCGTAAAATTATTTTCCATCGATTCGAATTCCTTTTTAATAATTAAAATTATTAATTAAATCATTTTAAACAGGTTAAATAAATATTTGGTTTTTTTAAAAGAAGTTGCAAGATAATCAAGATTACTTGTCCTTCCAATAGCTTTTTATTAACAATTAATTCACTTTTTACATCTACAAAAGGTAAGTGTTTGAAAAAAAAGAAGATGTTTATTAAGTATTCAAATACCTGTTAGTTTTTCTTTTTCCCAAATCATTTTTTTCCCAAAACCTAATTGGTTGTCGGTAAATTTCATAAAGTCCGGATCCATGCGCCATAACTGTAGTTCAGCAAGTGATGCGATCGGAAAACGTTTTATATAGCTGTATTTTTCTTTATTAAGTTCGGCTTTATCTACTTCTTTTATGACTCCGGTAAATTGAAGTCCTTGTAATTTGCCAACCATAGATGTTTCCAGCGCAATAGCCCAGGAAACGATTGGCTGCATCATTATTTCTTGAATATGACGAGTTTTTTTATCGGAGGTAATTATAAAATAATTTTGTGTTTTATTATAAATATAAAAACAGGTACAACAATAAGGTATATTATTATAAGATGTAGCTAACGTAAGTATATGGTGTTTTGCAATAAATTCTTTAATAGCAGGCGTTAACTCTTTTATATAAACATGCTGTGCACTCAATGTCATATTATTAAAAGGTTAAGAAAATGATTGCATTTCGCACAACTTTTTATAAATCCCATTTATTTTTAATAAATCAGCATGGGTACCTCGTTCTACAATTTCTCCTTTTTGCAAAACAATAATTTCGTCGGCATGTTGTATGGTAGATAATCGATGAGCAATAATAATCGAGGTTCTGTTTTTCATCAGTTTATCGAGGGCTTCCTGCACCAGTCGTTCCGATTCGGTATCTAACGAAGACGTTGCTTCATCAAGAATAAGGATAGGCGGGTTTTTTAATATGGCTCTGGCAATATTAAGTCGTTGTCGTTGTCCTCCCGATAGTTTCGTCCCTCTATCTCCAATATTGGTTTCATAGCCGTTTTCTAATTCCATAATAAAATCGTGTGCATTCGCTATTTTAGCAGCATCAACCACATCCTCTTTGGTTGTATTATTGAGTCCAAAAGCAATATTATTAAAAACGGTATCATTAAATAAAATGGATTCCTGGGTAACAATCCCCATCAGTTTTCGCAAATCAGAGATAATCATATCTTTAATAGGAATCTGATCAATTGTTATTTCTCCTTTTGAACAATCGTAAAACCTTGGAAGTAAATCAACCATCGTCGATTTCCCTCCACCGCTTGGTCCAACTAATGCGATTGTTTTTCCTTTCTGAATTTCAAGAGTTACGTTTTTCAACACTTCTTCTTTTTCGTAAGTAAAAGAAACATTTTTATAAACAATTTGTTGCTTGAAATCATTTTTATTAATTGCATTTTCTTTCTCTACAATAACTTCTTCTGCATCCATTATTTGTTTAATTCGTTCGGCACTGGCTGCTCCTTTTTGAATATTATAAAAAGCGGTTACGAACGATTTTATAGGAGGAATAATTTGTGAAAATATGATAATATAGGTAATAAATACTTCTGCCGATATGCTGGTTTCTTTCCCCAATACCATTTTTCCTCCAAACCAGATTATTATTACCCCTACGAGAATTCCTAAGAATTCACTTAATGGGTTCGCCAAATCTCGCTTTCTGTAAACTCTCGTCATAACTCGGGTATAATATTCGTTGGTCTTTTTGAATTTATTTTCCGAATAATCAATCGCATTAAACGCTTTAATAATGCGAAGTCCCGACAATGTTTCTTCCATTATAGAAAGCAATACTCCCATTTTATTTTGCACTTTATCGGAGCTACGTTTTAAGCTTTTTCCAATTTTGCTTATTATAATGGCTGTTAAAGGCAATAATATGATAACAAAAAGGGTCAACTGCGGACTCATAATCATAAGGGTTGTTAGGAAGATAACGACATTTAACGGATCTCGAAAAATCATTTCCAAGGAGCTCATAATAGACCATTCCACCTCTTGCACATCATTGGTCATGCGTGCCATGATATCTCCTTTTCGCTGTTCTGAATAATATGACAACGGTAGAATTAGTACTTTTTTGTATATTTCGTTTCGTATGTCTTTTACTACACCATTGCGAATTACAGCAATATAATACATGGCTAAATAACGAAACAAATTTTTAAGAAAAAACAATACAATTACAAGGAAACATATAAACAGTAACGCCTCTTGTTTCCCAAATTCAATAACTACTTTGCTTACATAATAGTTAAACGAATTAAGCACCGCAGCGGTATTAAGATGAAACTCCGGTTTAATAATCACTAACTCTTGAATGCCAAAAAGCAATCGTAGAATAGGGACTACCATGGCAAGAGAAAACAAAGAGAATAAAACCGATAATATATTAAAAATTATATTTAATGTTGCAAATCCCCAATATGACTTAACATGAGCGAATATGCGTAGTATATTTTTCATGAGTGCAAATATAGATATTTAACATGGAATGAGCAATAATACCGAAAGCATATATGTAATAGTCCAATAAATTGTACTATAACATATAT
>DAOLWT010000100.1:0-7758 GCA_035421345.1 Bacteroidales bacterium | reverse complement strand
AAATTTATTCTGGAACTCCGGTTGCTACTATTGGTAAACCTGCTATTGTATCTATTGTTCAAATAAATCAGTTAAAAGCGCTAATCGGGGTATCTGCATCTTATTTCCCATTTGTAAACAAGGGAATGGTTGCAGAAATAACTTCTGATATTTATACAGACCTAATACTAAAAGGACTTATAACAAAAATATATCCAACGATAGACCAAACAACCAAAACATTTACGGTTGAATTAACAATACAAAACAGCAGCTTAAAACTTCGTCCGGGTATGTTTTCTAAAATACAATTAAACTTAGGAAAAGGGAAAGCTATAATGGTACCTACCATTGCTTTAATTAAACAAACCGGAACAAACGATATGTATGTCTTTGTAAATAACAATGGCATTGCCAAAAAAGTGAGAGTTACCCCAGGAGCGATGATTGATGATAAAACAGAAATAGTGGAAGGCATTAACGAAAACGATGAAATTATTGTAGTAGGGCAGAATAAACTTGATGATAAAAAACCACTTATCATCGAAAAATAATTAGTAGTAAATAAATAAAGTATATTAAAATAAATATATATGAGCTTATATAGTACAGCCGTTAAAAAACCCGTTAGCACCATCATGATATTTGTGGGGGTCGTTATTTTCGGGATATATTCATATATGCAACTACCGGTCGATTTTTTTCCAAAAATTGACCCTCCATATATTACCGTTTTTACTTATTATAATGGAGCAAATGCAGCCGATGTAGAACAAAATATTTCACGTCGGTTAGAAGACCAGTTTGGTTCCTTAAGCGATCTTAAAAAAGTAACGTCAGTTTCCAAAGATAATATTTCTGTTGTTACGCTAGAATATCAATGGGGTGCCAATTTAGATGAAGCTACAAACGAAGTTCGCGATGCTGTTGGGATGGCTGAACGTTATTTCCCTGATGGGGTAGAAAAACCGGTTATCTTTAAGTTAAGTACCAGTATGATGCCTGTTATTGTCTATACCGTTACTTCTCAAGAAAGTTATGCAGGTATTAAAGATATCCTCGACGATAGAATGGTACAGCCGCTAAATCGTATTGATGGAGTTGGAAATATAACAACAATTGGGGCTCCCATTCGTGCAGTTACGGTTCACGTAGATCCTCGTAAATTGGATGCTTATAGCCTAACCGTGGAACAAATCGGTCTTATTTTAGCAGCGAATAACTTAAATGTACCTTCCGGAAATATGGAAATGGGAAAATCTGAATTTTCCCTCCGACTTCAAGGAGAGTTTAAAAATAGTAACGAAATAAAAAATATTATTATTAGTAATGTTAACGGAAAGACAGTCTTTCTTAAAGATATCGCAACTGTTTCCGATAGTTTAAAAGAGGTTAAAAGCTATGAACGGTCAAACGGACAAAAAAATGTTCGTATCATGATTCAAAAACAATCGGACGCAAATACGGTTACTGTTGCCAATAAGATAAAAGATAAAATGGAGGAAATTAAAAAGAATCTTCCTCCTGATGTGAAAATTGATGTGTTAATGGATACCTCCATAAATACGATGAACTCCGTTAATAATTTGGCGGAAACATTGATTTATGCACTCTTTTTTGTTGTCTTAATAGTATTGATGTTTTTAGGTAGAGGTAGAGCAACATTCATTGTTTCGCTTTCTATTCCAATTTCTCTTATTGCCGGTTTTATATATATGTTTTTATCCGACGGAACAATAAATATTATTACCTTATCTTCTCTTTCTATAGCAATAGGGTTGGTGGTGGATGATTCTATCGTCGTGTTAGAAAACATAACCAAAAAGTTAGAAAGGGGAGGCTTTGCTAGAGAGTCTGCAATATATGGCACCAATGAAGTAAGCCTTGCAGTAATTGCTTCCACCTTAACTATTATTGCGGTATTCCTTCCTTTAACCATGTTAGGTGGTATTACCGGTATTATATTTAAACCATTGGGTTGGGTTGTTACCATTTCGGTTGCTGTTTCTGTAATTGTATCTATGACTTTGGTCCCTACATTATCATCGAAAATACTTGTTGCTAAAGAACCTAACCCTAAATCAATAGGGGGCCGTATTTTTCGATTTTCACAAAATATTCTAGAACGTATTGATAATATATATGAGAAAATTCTAACGTGGACAGTTAGCCACAGATGGACTGTTATCATAATTGCAGTAGGTATCTTTATTCCATCTTTATTCCTGCTTAAGTTCATTGGTGCCGAATTCATGCCGGCATCCGATAATGACAAAATTTCTGCTCAAGTAAAATTGGCACAGGGGACAAAACTCGATGAAACAGTTAAAACAGCTACTTATCTGGATTCTGTATTTATGAAAAAATATCCGGAAGTGGAAATTGTTTCTTCTAGTGCTGGAGTTGGTGATGAAAGCAGTCAGGCAGCTATCTTTTCAGAAACATCGAATTACATTTTAAATTATACATTTAAAATGAAACCTAAAAATGAAAGGGAAAAAGATATTTTCGAAGTAGCCAATTTAATGAGAAAAGATATTGAAGTCCTTCCCGAAGTAGAAACATTTTATGTAGATCCGGGAAGTACCCGTTCAGCAGCCGGTATGCTCATGGGAGGAGGAAGTGTGTTGGAGGTCAAAATTTATGGAAATGATTTTAATGAAACCAACGTAGTATCGGAAAAAATTGCAAATGCATTAAAAAATATTAAAGGCAGCAAAGATATTTTAATTAGTCGCGATAAAGAAAAAGCAGAATTGCAATTAGTGCTCGATAACGAAAAAATGACATCTTTCGGCTTAACAACGGCAAGTGTTGCAACAGCAATTAGAAATAGAATTAATGGTTATACGGCAACAAAATACAAAGAAGACGGCAATGAATATGATGTAATTATTCGTTATGATAAAGAATACAGAGGATCTACTGAAGATATTAAAAATATTAGTATAACTACCCCTGCCGGTAAGATTGTAAAATTAAGCGAAATAGCACAGTTAAAGCGCTTTTATAGTCCGCCAAAAATTGAACGAGAAAATAAAGTGCGATTGGTAAAAGTTTCTTCTGCCATATCAGGAAGCGATCTTGGAACCGTAAAAGGGGAACTTGAAAAAAAGATTAAAACAATGGATATCCCTGCAGATGTTTCTATTGATTATGGTGGGAGTGCCGAAAATATGCAGGATGCTTTTAAAAGTTTGGGTTTATTAATCCTCTTATCTGTTATTCTTGTATATATTGTTATGGCTTCTCAGTTTGAATCTTTAACAGAACCCTTTATTATCATGTTCTCTATCCCATTCGCATTTACCGGTGTATTTATTGGATTAGTTATTTTTAATTCAACGATTAATGTTATTTCATTGATAGGTGCCGTAATGCTTATAGGGATTGTGGTTAAAAATGGTATTATTTTGGTTGATTATACCAATTTAATGGTCGACAGAGGTTATTCCTTAAAAAAAGCAGTTGTTATGGCCGGTCGTTCCAGATTAAGACCGGTATTAATGACTTCATTAACCATGATATTAGCTATGATTCCGATGATTGTATCGTCGGGAAGTGGAGCCGAAATATGGAGACCAATGGCAATTGCTATTTTTGGTGGATTAACATTTTCAACACTCATTACGCTAGTTCTGATCCCTGCTATTTATACTATTTTTGGAGTAGGAAAAATAAAGAAACAATGTAAACAATTACAAAACGTATAAAGTATAAAATTATGAAAGCAGTATTTATTATATATAATCAATCAATCTCGAATGAAGTTCAGGAAATTATTGACAGCTGCTTGATTCGAGGATTTACCCAATGGATGGATGTAAAAGGCAGAGGATCTCGTAATGGAGAACCCCACGAAGGGACTCATACTTGGCCTGAGTTAAACAATGCGCATTTAACGATGGTTGAAGATGAGAAAGTAAAGAATCTCTTAGCCTTATTAAATGAATTAAACAAAAAAGTGGAAAAACAAGGATTACGTGTTTTTGTATGGAATATTGAACAAACAATATAACTAATACCGATTGCATATATGTAGTAGTCCAATAAATTGTACTATAACATATATGTCATCGGCATTACCATTGTAAAATTTAAAATATCCGTTGGACTATTTTAAATTTACAATTGGTATAATAGATTAACCTTTTTTTTAACAGGGATTTTTTAGTCAAAGTCCCTGTTTTTTTTATGTTTAAAAGAAATGATATATTCGTAAATATTAGAAAAATAGTTATTTTTGTATTGTATGCCTTTTTTATTTAAAAGAAATATATTTAAAGTTAGCTATACTAAATTTCGATTATCTTTAATTGTAAATTTTTGTAGCCTTCTTTTATTCATTCCTATATTTGTTCATACACAAAATATATATCAGTACGAGAAAGGACTTCCTCTTATTCAGAATTATTTTCCTAAAGATTATAAAGCAGATTTTCAAAATTGGTGTACTGTTCAAGATCATAGAGGTATTTTATATTTTGCAAATGGAAATGGAGTTTTAGAATTTGATGGAGAGCATTGGCGTATTATTAAAGTAGGGAACGATAATGCAGTTAGTTCTCTTGTAGTAGATGATAGTGGACGGATTTATGTTGGCTCTATTGCTGAATTTGGTTATTTAGCCCCTTCTCTTAATGGTGAACTTAAATATGTGTCTCTAATTCAGAAATTTGATAAAAAATACAGAAATTTTAGCTTTATCACCAAATTGTTCTGCGTTCATAATAAAATATATTTTATTTCAGATAACCGATTGTTTTGCTGGGATCATAAAACAATAAAAAGCTGGCCTTTAAATAAACCGAGTTTTTGTTATTCTTTTTCAAATGAATTATTTGTATGGCAAAATCATTTAGGGCTAAAAGTTCTTCATAACGATACATTAAAAAAAATAAAGTGGGGCGAATTATTCTACAATAAGCAAATTCGTAATATATTACCCTTTGATAACACCAATATGCTTGTTATAACCAGAGATAGCGGCATGTTTTTAATAAATACCCCATCTCTAAAAGCAAAACAGGGGAGTCCTACTATTCGAAAATTCCCTAATCAAGCGGATAATTTCCTTGCTGTAAACAATCTTATTTATTCAGGTATGTTGAATAACGGAACATACGCTTTTTCTACATCAAGAGGCGGAACCGCTATTATGGATAAAAAAGGAAGGTTAATACAAATACTTAATAAAAGTGCCGGCATAAAAAATATAACGCATTATTATATTTTTCAAGATAATCAACATGCGCTATGGATATCGACAGATAACGGAATTACCAGAGCCGATATTTCTTCTCATCTTAGTTTTTGGAACGATAATATAGGACTTGATGGAACCGTGTTATGTGTTGAGCGTTTCAAGAATACCATTATTGCCGGAACCTGGCAAGGTCTTTTTTATCATCATTTTTCACCTGAAAATATTCAATTAGATGGAGAAATAAATACGAGTAATGTTTCTCAATTTAAAATGCTTCATGGAATTAATACTACTACATGGGATATAATGCTAATTGAAAACAAAAACGACTCGACTAAAAACAAATTTTTAGCTGCTACTTCAAATGGTGTTTATGAAATTGATTTTTCATCCTCTAAATTAATTTTGAAAGCAAATTCATATAAATTATATCGTTACAAAAAAGACCCTTCTCTAATTTTTGTTAGCACCAGCGATGGGGTTAAATGTATTTCTATCAAAAACACGAATAATTCATATAGTTTTACTTATAGCGGAAATATAAATGGAATAGAAGAACGAATAAGTGATTTTGAAGAAGATGAAAAGGGACGTGTTTGGATTTCTACATTATTAACTTCAAAATATTTAGTAGAATTTAAAAATAATGATCTTCAAAATATTGATCAAATTCTAGCAAACAAAACATACTGTGTTAGCACTTTCGATACAACGTCAGGACTACCAGAGGAAACAGCTATTTTAAGTAAAGTGAAGAATAAATTATTCTTTATTTCTAATAGTGGGATTTATTATCCGGTAGAAAAAATAATCAATAATACTGCTACCATTGCTTTTATACGCGATAATTCGTTTGTATCTTCTATTTTTAAATATGGAATAAGTATCTCATACTTAAAGGAAGATACCAAAGGGCATCTATGGGTTCAGTTACTTAATAAAAACAAAGAAGAAAATATACTTATTGAGGCAATTCCTTTAAAAAATGGGTATTTTTCAATTTTAATAAATCCGTTTAAAACAATTCCCAAAACAGAAATGTATTCTATTTTTCCTGAAAATAACAATGTAACCTGGTTTGGTGGGCATGATGGCTTGTTTAAATATGATGGAAATATGGTGGTTGAATATGGGAAAGAATTTCATAGTTTTATACGAAAAGTTGTTCTTGAAAGAGATTCTGTTTTGTTTATGGGGGCATTTTGTTCCAATAATAATACTCTTCGTGATAGTTGTAAACTAGCGTTTATTCAACCGCTAAACCAAATCCCTTCTATAAAACATGCTTACAATAGCATATCATTTGAATATGCTGCTATTTCCTATTTCGATCATAAATCAAAATGGTACAAGGTATATTTAGAAGGGTTCGATAAAAAATGGTCGGAATGGTCGAACGAATCAAAAAAAGAATATACGAACTTGCCTCCGGGAACATACCGTTTTCATGTGGTTTCTAAAAATATTTTTGATACACTTAGCACCGAAGCAATTTACGAATTTAAAATTCTTAGTCCATGGTATCGAACGTGGTTTGCCTTTTTAATTTATATTTTAGGCTTTATAATTGGGGTCCTATTTATTATTCGTTATAGTAATAAACGACTAAGAGAAACGAAAGTTAAATTAGAAAAAATTGTTAACGAAAGAACACACGAAATTAATAAGCAGAAAATTGAATTAGAAAGCGAAAAAGAAAAATCAGAAAAATTATTGTTAAATGTACTCCCTTTTAAAGTAGCACAAGAACTTAAAACAAATGGCTTTGCTAAAACCAAATTCTTCGACCAGGTTAGCGTTCTCTTTTCCGATTTTAAAGATTTTACCATTATTGCTCAACAGCTAGAACATGAGGAGTTAATAGCAGAATTAAATCGTTGTTTTATGTTTTTCGATGATGTATGCGTTAGGCATAATGTAGAGAAAATTAAAACCGTAGGAGATTCTTATATGTGCGCCGGTGGGGTGCCTATTAAAAATACGTCTAACCCCATTGATGTTGTGCTTGCTGCTTTTGAAATGATAGATTTTATTAGTAAATTAAAAAAAGAACAATCGCAACAAGGCCGTACATTGTGGAAAATTAGAATAGGAATACATACAGGGCCTATTATTTCTGGAGTTGTTGGAAAGAAAAAATTTGCTTATGATATTTGGGGTGATACTGTTAATACGGCGAGTCGATTGGAACAAGCAGGTTCTCCCAATAGGATTAATATTTCCGGGTCAACCTACGAAATGGTGAAAGATTTCTTTGAGTGTGAGTCTAGAGGAGAAATACCTGTAAAACATAAAGGCGTTATTAATATGTATTTTGTTAAACGAATAAAAAAAGAATTTTCGCTCGATGACGAGGGACGAATCCCAAATCAGATTTTTTGGGAAAATTATGAAAAATTAAATATTAAAGAAAATGGACTTAGTCGGGGCTAAAAAATATTTGCTCGATAAATTTGAGAAAGAACTTCCGAAAGGTCTTTTTTATCATAGTATTGAGCATACCTTAGATGTGATGAAAGCCGTTTTGTTTTATACGAAAAAAGAAAACATAAACGAGTATAATACAACACTCA
>DAOLWT010000099.1:0-7798 GCA_035421345.1 Bacteroidales bacterium | reverse complement strand
CAGATAAGCTTTCAGGCAGATCAAGAGGTTTTGGTTTTGTTGAAATGGATGTTGAAGCAGAAGCAACCAAAGCAATCGAAGAATTAAATGAAGCAGATTACGACGGTAAAACAATCCAAGTATCTATTGCAAAACCTAAAACGGAAGGCGCAAACAATAAAAGAAGTTTTAATAACGACAGAAGAAATTTTAGAAGAAATTAATCCTTTCATAGCATATTCCCCGAAACCCTTCGGGGAGTATTCTTTTGTAAACGAAGCATCGTTTTTTTTCAAACAAAAATTAAATTTATAATTAAAAGAACACTACTTTTGCTTATTGTAAAGTAAACAGTAAAATTTTTATATTCAAAACAATACACACAATGACATTCGAAGATTTATCCATCATTCCGGAAATAAGGAAAGCAATTATTGAATTAGGATTTGAACACCCTATGCCGGTTCAGGAAAAAGTAATTCCTTTATTACTAAACAAAGAAAATGATATAATTGCATTAGCCCAAACTGGAACTGGAAAAACAGCAGCCTACGGCATTCCACTTATTCAAGAATCGGATATAGACAAAAAAGTGCCTCAAGCATTAGTGTTAAGTCCTACACGTGAACTATGTGTGCAAATAGCAGGCGATTTAAACGATTTTTCCAAATACATGGATGAGATAAAAGTAATCCCTGTTTATGGTGGCTCAAGCATAGATACCCAGATTAGATCAATTAAAAAAGGAGCTCAAATTATTGTAGCTACCCCTGGACGACTGATGGACCTTATTAAAAGAAGAGCAATTAACTTGTCTAGTGTAAGAAGAGTGGTTTTAGATGAAGCCGATGAAATGCTTAATATGGGTTTCTTAGAAGATATTAACATGATATTAGAGCAAATACCGAAAGAAAGAATTACCCTTCTTTTTTCTGCTACCATGCCCGATGAAATTTCGAAGATTACTCATAAATACATGAGAAATCCAATAGAGGTTACTATTGGCTCAAAAAATTCAGGTGCTGAAAATGTAAAACATATCTGTTATGTTGTTCATGCGAAAGATCGTTATCTTGCTCTTAAAAGAATTGTAGATTATGTACCGGGCGTTTATGGTATTGTATTTTGTCGTACACGTAAAGAAACACAAGAAATAGCCGATAAGCTAATTCAAGATGGGTATAATGCAGACGCTCTTCACGGCGATTTGTCACAATCTCAAAGAGATTCGGTGATGCAAAAATTTCGCAGTAGAAATATTACCTTATTAATTGCTACCGATGTGGCTGCTCGCGGACTTGACGTAAACGATTTAACGCATGTTATTAACTATAATCTTCCCGACGATCCTGATGTATATACACATCGTAGCGGACGCACCGGAAGATCCGGAAAAACTGGGATATCGGTAGTTATTGTTCATATGAAAGAAAAAAGAACAATTCAGCTTATTGAAAAGAAAATAAAAAAATCATTTATCTTTTCCAAAATACCCTCAGGAAGTGAAGTATGCGAGAAACAACTCTTTAATTTTATTGAAAAAATGGAGAAAGTGGAAGTCGACCATGCTCAAATTAATTCCTACTTACCTGCTATTTATAGAAAACTGGAATGGCTCGATAAAGAAGATCTTATTACTCGCTTCGTTTCACTCGAATTTAACCGCTTTTTAGAATATTATAAAAATGCAAAAGATATTAATGTAAGCGAAGATGCAGAAGACTATGGCAAAGGAAGAGAGAAATTTAAAAATAGAGAACGAAGCTCTGAATCAGGATATACACGCCTCTTTATTAATATGGGGAAACTCGATGGCTTGTTTGCAAGTCAACTCATTGAATTAATTAATTCAAATACCAAAGGACTTAAAGTTGATATTGGAAGAATAGATTTGTTTAAAAGTTTTTCCTTTTTTGAAGTTGAGAGTAGTTCTGCCGACCAGTTAATTGAATTTTTAAATAAAAAAACAAGTTTTGCCGATCGTACTGTTATTGTTGAAAAAGCTTCTGAAAAAAAACAAGGGGAACAAAGTGATAGAGGTGATAGAAGAGAATACAGAGGGTCGAAACCCAGTTCTGGCAGAAGCGATCGTTCTTTCGCTAAAAAGAAAGAATATTCCCGCGATTCATCCGATTCTAGTTCTAGAAGAAAAAGAGATGATTCTTCAAAAGATAATAAAAGAGGGGGAGGCGACTGGGATTTTAAGAAAAGGAACAACTCCTCAGAACGCTTTAACCGAATTAAAAAAAGACCGTAAGTATTTTAAAAACGATTAATAACATGTTTTATCTTCCTTTTTTAGCCATGCTAAAAAAGGAAGATTTGTTTCCGGATGTTTCATTTTTTGTGTTTTTATCTTTCTTTTTAAATAAGGAACATTTATTTCTTCGTAAATAAATAAATCGTCAAATCCTATACCTGCGGCATCATTCCTGTCGCCACTAAAATAGATATTATCAATACGCGACCAATAAATAGCTCCTAAACACATAGGACAGGGTTCGCAGTTTACATATAGTTCGCAACCGTCTAATTGAAATGTTTTTAATTTCTTACATGCGTTGCGAATAGCCATCATTTCTGCATGAGCAGTAGGGTCGTTTTTAGGAACTACACTATTTACACCGGTACTAATTAGTTTGTTGTCTTTTACTATAACAGCAGCAAAAGGGCCTCCATTTCCCGACTCCACATTTTTAATGGCAAGTTGTATTGCTTTAGTCATGTATTTTTGTTGATATGCTGTCATCTTTTTTAATTGTAAATTTTAAAGACATGAAAGAATGATGTCGCAGGTTTTTTTAATTTCTTTTTCGGTAATAATAAGAGGAGGCGCTATCCGCATACATTGTGGTGCAAAAAGAAACCAATCTGCTATTACGCCTTTCTGAATACATTGGTCAATAATTTTTTTGTTGGTATTAAAATCAGTAAATTCAACAGCTATAAACAGCCCTATTTGTCGAATAGATTGAATGGTAGGGTGTGTTAAATATTTCTTAAAAAGTTTCCCTTTTTCTTCTGCTTCTTCCGATAGTTTGGTTTTGGTTATAATATCTAAATTGGCAATTGCTGCGGCACAACAAACAGGGTGTCCGCCAAAAGTAGTAATATGTCCGAGTACAGGATTAAAGCTTAAGCTTTTCATGATTTCTGGTGATGAGATAAAAGCGCCTAATGGCATACCCCCTCCAAAACTTTTTGCTAGGGTAAGAATATCCGGAACAATGCCATAATGTTCAAAAGCAAACATTTTTCCGGTACGTCCCATGCCGGCTTGTATTTCATCGAGTATGAGCAAGGTGCCTGTTTCTGTACATTTGCGACGAAGTTCTTTCATATACGAAACATCCGGAATAATAACACCTGCTTCCCCTTGAATTGTTTCAATAATAACACAAGCCGTTTTAGCGGTAATCTGTTGAAGATTTTTTTTATTATTGAATTCAATAAATTTAATATCGGGCAATAGCGGACGGAAAGCTTGTTTAAAATCTTCACATCCCATAATACTTAACGATCCGTGCGTACTGCCATGGTACGCATTTTTACAAGCAATTATTTCGCTTCGTCCTGTATAGCGTTTGGCTAATTTTAGCGCCCCTTCATTGGCTTCACTTCCTGAATTAACAAGATATACCGATGATAAAGAATCAGGTAATAAAGCGGTTATTTTTTGAGCTAACTCCACCTGTGGTGTTTGGATATATTCTCCATAAACCATAAGATGCAGGTATTTTTTTAGTTGTTTTTCAATGCTTTTAATAACATCAGGATGACGGTGACCGGTACCACTAACAGATATTCCGGAAATAAGGTCTATATATTTTTTTCCTTGTTTATCGAATAGATAGATTCCTTCTGCTTTATCAATTTCTAATGCTAACGGGCTTTCGCTAGTAGGGGCAAGGTGTTTAAAAAATAATTGTCGTTCGCTTATCATAGTTTATGTTTCTTCCTACAATATTATAAAATATTAACCGAAAAAGCATGCTTGTATTCAGTTTATTTTTTTCTATATTTGTAAGCAGTATAAAATAAATTCGAATGAAACATTTGCAATTTAGTATAAAATATTTTTTAGTTTGTGTCATTTTTTTTCCTTTTTATGTTTCTGCGCAGAAAATAAATCCGGCCGATTATAATACCTTATCTGCAGGAATAAAATTAGGCGTGTTGCCTTTTTACGGAGACATTAAACAGTATAAACCCGATGTCGATAATCGCTATCATAAAACAGATTTTGGATTCGCATTAGAAGGGATTAAAAATTATAATGAAAAATTTGGATTAAGAGCAAACCTTATGTTTGCCTCCCTATCCGGTTCTTCTCCCAATTTAAATCTTTATTTTCGAAATAAATTAAAAGAGTTAAGCCTTTCGGGTTTAGTTAATATTAATAATTTGCTTTCTATTTATACTAAAAAAGAACGTTTTATTAATGTTTATACGTTTGCCGGACTAGGAATTATTAACTTCCGCTCTAAATTAAATAATTATACCGACGATACTTTTGTTAATGCGGTAGGTTGGGATTCTTTAGGAAATAATAAAACTTCTTCCAAAACCGATTTTGTTTTTCCACTCGGAATGGGAGTTAAGTTTAAAGTAGACCCCAAAATAGATATAGGAATGGAATATACCTTGCATTTAACGAATACAGATAAATTAGATGCACAAATGGTTTCCAATTCGTATATGGATCGCTATAGTTATATTGCAGTAAGCATAACATATAAAATTGGAAATAAAAAAGAATATGTAGATTGGATAAACCCTTTACAAGACACAAGCAAAACTGTTTTTATTCCGAAAGAAGAACTTGCTCAAACGACTGTTATTTCTAAGAAAGAAGAAGTTGTAAAAGAAGAAAACGAAGTAAAGAATGCCGAACCAAATATTCAAAAAGAAGAAAAAATAACTACCGAAGAAAAAATAAGTACAACAACACAAAAAACGAAAAACACCCAAGCAACAGAGGAGAAAACAAAAAAAGAAACCGCAACACCAGCGAAAACGACAACGAAAACATCAACACCAAATAAAACGACGAAAGAAGTTAACGAAAAACCTTTAGTTGAAGAAACAAAATCACCTTTAAAAGAAAAGTCGGTACAACAAGTAAAATCGAAAACAGCTAAAACAGAAGCCGTAATTGATAAAAAATATTATGTGGTTTCTGCATCTTATAAATCGAAATCACAGGCAAAAGAAATGGTAAATAAACTGATAGAAAAAGGGTTTACCGATGCCGTTTTATTAGGCAAAAATTCCAGTGGTAGTTATATGGTAAGTACGAAAGGGTTCGATATTATTGAAGAAGCTGTTGGGGATTATACCATAACCAAAAAAACGTATTCATCAACAAAATTAGTTGAACGAAAAGGAAAAGATTTTGTGAATGTTTCCGGAAAAACAATTTCTACAATTCAAAATTCAAACGGAGTAAAACCGAAAGAAGTAGTTGAAGTAAAACCAATTCCTGAACCTGAAAAACAAATTATTGTAAAGGATGATAGCCTTAAAATGGAGACACCTATTTCCTTTCAACTAAATAAAATAGACGATGATAATAAAGGTGTTACAAATAAGTTAAGCAATATTGAAGAACAAGAAAATAAAACAGAACAAGTAAAAAAAGAAACTCCAACTGTTGCTATTTCTCAACCTATTACGAATGAAAAATCAACCACGGTAATAAACCAAAATAATAAAACAACACCACCGGTAACAACAAAGCCAATTTCGGAAAACAAGGCTGTTAATGTTAAACCGGAAACGACATTAGTTAAGAAAGACAGTGTTAAAAAGTCACCTGCAGTGCCTTCTACGCCAGTAATTACCATTGTGAAGAATGATACTTCAAAAAAACAAGGCGTAAATACCGGAACAACACCAATTGTTAAAACACCACCACCGGTCAAAACTCAAACAAGCGTTGCGAAAACAGAAACAACGAAACCGACAACTACCATTAGTAAGGATACAAATAAAACAATTAAACCTACTGTTGCAACAAAAGTGGATACACTTAAAAAAACAACGAAAGCAGTAATACAACAAAAGCCAATGACAATTACCGGTGTTGTATCACCGGCAGCTAATCAACCGGGGAATGTTACCTATACAAAACCAACAGTCGAAAAAGAAAAACCAAAAGTAGATACCATTAAAAAGGTAGTTACTGAAACAGCTGTTGTGAATTTTTTCATCATAGCGGCATCATATCCTACTGAAAACGAAGCAAAAACTGCTGTAAGCGAACTTATATCAAAAGGGTTTAAAGATGCCTCAATTGCAGGGAAAAATGAAAACGGAGCGTATTTAGTTTCCTATAAATCTTTTAGCACTAAATCGGAAGCATCTACTCAGCTTTCTGTGATAAAAAGATTGGTTAACCCTTCGGCATGGATTTTTGAAAAGCCCTAAACGTAAATTTAAAAATCCTTTTTTATGAAGAAGCAGGTTATTTATTTTTTATTTGTTTTTTTATTTACCACCCATGTTTTTGGTCAGTTTTCTTTTATTCATATCTCCGATCTTCATGTAGCAGATGAATCATCAATCGTAAACGATTGCGATTTGAATGGAGCTAAATTTAATTTATTAAAAAATTTCTTTATTACCCTTAACCCGAAACCTTCGTTTGTTATGGTGAGTGGCGATGTTACTAATATTGGGAATGTAGCACCTGCAGGAATGTATCCTGCAATAACACTGCATTTATTTCATGGAACCATAAATGAGCCGGAAGTGGGTTCTTATTTTATTGATACCGAAAAAACGATTCCTATTTATTTTGTGCCGGGTAATCACGATTATTATACTACCTTATTACCTCCTGCAAGTAATGAAGTTATGGGGTATTATCCAACGTATCTCTCACCCGATACCGATTATGTAATAACTAGAAATAATGCAGTTATTATTGGAATGCGTTCGGGCTACGACGAAAATCGTCCGTTTTTTCAAGATTACAATATAACTAATCCCGAAGGGTCAGGATTAACAAAGTCACAATGTGTTTGGTTGAGAAATGTGTTAGCGGCTAATTCCGATAAACGAAAAATTATAGTAATGCATCATCCTATTGTGGATGTAAATGGGACAATCGCAAACGGAACCCCATATACCGGCACTATTTTAGGTACCGCCGATGGAGCTATTTTAAACAACCGAAGCACTTTTTTAAATATATGCGATTCTAATCATGTAGATGCGGTATTCTCCGGACATGTTCATCAGAATGTGGTAGCTAACAGAGCAGGGAATATTGTTGGAGAAACAGGAGGGACGAATAAAACAAGATATGTACAAACAGGAGCAGCTTTCGAAGGGGTTTTTAGAATTATTACCGTGAATGCAACCTCCGTTGATATTAGTGTTCCTCAATTTTTAATAGAAACGAATATAACCAAGGAGGAAGAAGGAATTAGTGTGTTAGTATATCCAAATCCGGTAAATAATTATATGCAAATAGATATTCCAACTCAATCAATGATACAAATCTATAATTTAGAAGGGAAAATATTAAAAGAAATAAATACCACAGAAAATCACCTTGTTGTTGATGTAACCGCTTTCTTAAAGGGAGTATATTTTGTAAAAGTTATATCTGAAGATGGTGTTGCAGTTAAAAAAATAATTAAGCAATAAGTTTAGTTCCTTTCTTAAATATTGATTCGGAAAGGTGAATAGATTGCTCATATTCAAATATCAAATGGAAAGAAATTTTCTAACAGCCTTGTCCCGATAGCCATCGGGATTTTGTATCAATGGAAAAAGGTTAAAATAAAAAAACTTTTTTTAAAAGAAATGT
>DAOLWT010000098.1:0-7839 GCA_035421345.1 Bacteroidales bacterium | reverse complement strand
TGATGCTTGTCGGGAAAAAATTGCCGGAAACAAAGATAAAGCTGTAAACTTATTTTTATCATGTATTAAAACCGACCCAACAAATGCTGCTGCATATTATGAAATAGCAGGACTTTATTATTTACAGAAAAAAGATAAAGAAGCCTTAAATTATATTGAAAAGGCCATAAAAATAGATTCCAAAAACAATTGGTATAAAATGCTGTATGCTAATATATTAGTAGTCAATTATAAGCTAAAAGAGGCAATTGCAGTTTATGAGAATTTGGTAAACGAAAACCCAAATAATTTAGAATATTACAATAATTTGGCTGAAGGATATTTATATTTTGGAAAATATTCGAATGCGATAGAAGTATATGATAAACTGGAAACGATTATGGGAATTACCGAAGAGCTTTCTCTTCAAAAAGAAAAATTATATTTAGAATTAAAAAAATACGACAAAGCAGAAGAAGAATTATTAAAATTAATTAACGAATATCCAACCGAAACAACCTATTATAACTATTTGGCGTATTTGTATTTAAATACAAATAAAGCAGAAAAAGCATTTGAGTTATATCAAAAAATTCTTTCATTAGAACCGAATAATGCAAATGTTCATTTGGCCTTAGCCGATTATTACAGGTCAAAAGGAGATAATAAAAATTCATTTAATGAATTAAAAATTGCTTTTGAAAACCCCTATACCGAAATAGATACCAAAGTAAAAATATTAATGCAATATTATGTTTTATCGGAAAAATCGGATAGCTTAAAAAATGATGCGTATTTGCTAACTAATAAGTTATTACAAGTTCATCCAGACGATGCAAAAGCATATTCTATTTATGCTGATTTTTTATATAGGGATAATAAATTAGAAGAAGCAAGAAAACAATATAGAAACGTAATTACGCTCGATAGCAGTAAATATGTAATATGGGAAAATTTATTTTTAATAGAAGCAGAATTACTCGATTACAATGCACTTGAAAATGAAAGTAAACGAGCTATTGAATTGTTTCCGGAACAAATAGCGGTTTATTATTATAATGGAATGGCTAATTTCTTTTTAAAAAAATATGATGAAGCAATTTCCTCTTTTAATGCAGGTCTTAAAATGACCGGTAGCGATAAGGAAGTTAAAAAGAACTTTTATATTTATATAGCCGATTCATATCACGCAAAAAAGAATAACGAAGAGGCTTTTTCGTATTATGAAAAAGTTTTAGCAATAGATCCCGAAAATGCGTATGTATTAAATAATTACAGCTATTATTTAACACTAATTAACCAACAATTAGATAAAGCTGCAGCAATGTCAGAAAAAGCAGTAAAAGCAAACCCTAGCAGTTCTTCATATTTGGATACATACGGGTGGGTTTTATATAAACAGGAAAAATACAATGAAGCCGCAATATGGTTAAAGAAAGCCCTCGATAATAAAGGAGATGAAAATGCAACCATATTAGAACATTATGGAGATGTTATGTATAAATTGGGAAACACAACGAAAGCACTGGAATATTGGGAAAAAGCAAAATTAAAAGGAGATGGCTCGGAGTTTTTAGAAAAAAAGATTAACGAAGGGAAATTGTATGAATAAAAAGAACAATTTATTAATATTTATAGCTGTCCTATTTGTTTTTATTATTTGTTCTTGTCGTCCGCAAAAACAAATTATAAAAGAACCAATAAAAGAAAAAGGAGCCGCATATTTATTCGAACAACTTAAAAAGAATGAATTTGATTTCTCTAATATAAACGTAAAATTTTCCGCTAATGTTACTTTCAATAAAAATAACAATTCATTTAACGGGAATCTTCGCATAAAAAAAGATAGTATAATATGGATTTCAGTCACGCCTGCTCTTGGAATAGAAGCGATGAGGCTTATGATTAATATAGATTCAGCTAAATTCATTAATCGGCTAAATTCAACTTATTATATAGGTGATTTTAAGTATTTTAATCGTTTAATAAAAACAGATTTAGATTACGATATATTGCAATCAATATTAATAGGAAACGATTTTTCGACCTATGAAACCTTGGAAAACAATGTTTTTAAGGCATCTATAGATGGGAAAAATTATTTATTAAGCACGGTTGGAAGAGGTAAAATAAAAAAGTATTTAAAAAGTAAAGATGATTCTTCAAAAGTAATTGTACAAGATATTTGGATTGACTCCGAAAGCTATAAAATTACAAAAATTCGGATTAAAGATCCAAAAGCAAATCAGAAATTGGAAGCCTTTTTTTCCGATTTTCAAATGGTTGATTCTATGTTATATCCGACAAAAATTATATATAATATTTCGAATGAAAAAACAAAAATGGATATACAACTCGAAAATATACGTATTACAAGAAATGCATTAATAGAATTTCCATTTAACATAAGCAGTAAATATAGTAAAGCATTAGAATAGAAATGTATTTTCTTAATAAAAAGAAATTTATTTTAGCAAAAATTGCACCTATTATAGGTGTTGTAGCCCTATTAATGCTAGTAACATTCAATATTTATGCACAAAAGAGTAAAGAGAAACTACAAAGCGACAAGAAAAAAATTGAATCGGAAATCGCTGAAACTAACAAATTATTAAAAGAAACAAAAAAGAAAAAGCAAGTATCTCTAAATCAAATTATGATTTTGAATAATAAAATTAATCAACGTCAAAAGCTTATTAACACTATTAACTCAGAAATACTTACACTCGAAAGTAAAATTTCAACAAATTGTAAAGAAACCTCTCAGCTTAGCGAAAAACAAAAAAAATTAAAAGAAGAATATGCTAAAATGATCGTGTATGCTTATAAAAATAGAAATGCATCTTCTCGTTTAATGTTTTTGTTTGCATCTTCCAGTGTAAATCAAGCTTATTTAAGATTAAAATACCTTCAACAATATAATGCATATCGAAAAAAACAAGTCGAACTGATTACAAATACATCGAAAAAATTAAATGAGAATATTTCTCAATTAAAAAATATTCAAACCGATAAAACAGTTAAACGTAAAAAGAGCGAAGACGAAGAATTGGTATTGGCGAAAGAAAAAATAGAAAAAAATGATGCAGTAAAAAAATTACTTCAAAAGGAAAAAGAACTAAAAATTGCTATTAAACAAAAACAAACAGAAGCTAAAAAATTACAGCAGTCTATTGAAACAATTATTACAGCAGAAATAAATAAAGCAACAGCAGCAAAAAGTAAAACTACCGTTACCACTAAAACAAATGTTAAAGTTTCGTTAACATCGAAAGAATTAGGCTTATCGGAAGCAGAAATAAAATTATCGGATAATTTTTCAACCAATAAAGGAAAACTTCCATGGCCTACCGATAAAGGAATTGTTGTTAGTACATTTGGCGTTCATCCACATCCGGTGTTAAGCGATATAAAAATAAAAAATAATGGAATCGATATTTCAGCGAGTAAAGGAGATAAAGCAAGAGCTGTATTCGATGGAAAAGTAACCGGCGTTGTTTCTATCCCAGGAGCTGGAAAAGCAGTTATAGTAAGGCACGGCGAATACCTCACTGTTTATTCGAACCTTTCGGAGGTATATGTTAAAACAGGCGATGCCGTTAAAACAAAACAAAACATAGGATTAATTAATACCGATGAAGAAGAAAATAAAACAGAAATGCATTTCGAAATATGGTTCGGAAAAGTGCTCACCGACCCCGAAAATTGGTTGCTGCCTAATTAGTAGATACTTTATAAACGATAATACGTTCTTTGTTTTAGATAAGAATTACGATTAATGTTAAGCCTAATTAATTTTTTCATTTTTATTATTGTAAATAGTTTTTTATTATTTTTGACTCCTTATGGCAAATATTTTACTTACGCAACAATGTGTTCGATCATGCCCTTACTGTTTTGCTAAAAAACATATGGCCGATTCGGAACCGGACGATATCCTTACATGGGATAACCTTATTTATATAGCCGATTTAATGGAACAATCGGGCGAAATGGGTATTTCTCTTTTAGGAGGCGAACCTACATTACATCCTAATTTTGTAGATTTTTGCATCTATCTGCTCGAACGAAGATTCCATGTAAATATTTTTACCAGTGGTATCATGGGCGAGAAGATGTTTAACGAATGCGAACGGGTACTCAGCGGAATTAATCCCGACCGTTTATCGTTTGTATGCAATGTAAACAACCCCGATAAATCGTCTTTTTCGGAATTAGAGAATGTAAAACGTTTTTTAAAAACATTCGGACATCTTACCACTGCCGGTTTTAACATATATAAACCCGATTTCAATTTCGATTTCATTTTTCAATATGTAAATGAATTCGGCTTAAGACGTCACCTTCGTTTAGGGTTAGCACATCCTATTCCGGGAAAACATAACTCGTATGTGCCTATCGATAAAATGAAGCAAATGGCTCAACGATTAATTGATTATTTGCCGGTTATGGAACGACTTAAAATAAAAGGAGGTTTCGATTGCGGATTCCCTTTATGTATATTTACCGAAGAACAATTAGGAAAACTTTATAAGCACAATATAGGAAGACTTAGTTTTGGTTGCGGACCGGCTATTGATATTGGTCCTGATATGACCGTATGGGGTTGTTTTCCATTATCTAACACGCATAAAAAATCTATTTATGAATTTGATACGATGCGCGATATTCGGAATTATTATTTAGACTTACATCAAAAAGTAAGAACCGAAGTAGGTGGCATTTTTGAAGCTTGCGATGATTGTGTATATCGCGAAGAACAACTATGTATGGGAGGCTGTTTGGCTCATTCTTATAACCATTTTCTTAACGAACCAAATATTAGATTTAAGGAGATTTACCAATGAGAGAACATATTTTAGTTTGTCAGTATCACGAAAATTTAATAAACCGGCTTCATCATAAACAAGTAGTAGTAAAAATCTCCGATTTCGAAAAAATTCATCCGGTTTGTAAACAATTAAATGATGTGCAGGTTGGGTTACATTGTTTAATGATTCAGCATAACGGTTCTATTGCTTCAATTCCATTTCACGAAAGCTGGAAAGGAATCCCTATCGCTATTTATGCTAACGAAATGGGAACAATGAAAGAATTAATGGGCCGCTTGCCTTTAATACGCGATTTAAATATCCGTATTTTTTTAAACTCCGATTTAGAAGCTAATTTTACAAGCTTACATATAATGGCATCGTTAGGAATAGAGTGTGGACTTTATTTTGGTAATAAAGAAAAAATTAATTGGGAGCTCGTAAACGATTTAATGACATACGCTATTTATGGTAAAGTAAATCATGCCCCCCTTGAACCTTTTTACCATTTGGCTTCGCATTATAACCCGGAACAACACACCGATTTTAATTCCGTTTATTTTGAAAATCCATTAACATATCTTCATATCGATCACGAAGAAAATATAGCAGCCTCATCGGAAGATCTCGATAACAAAAAGTTTATTGCTAAAGGAATAGATTCTTTAGAACGTATTTCCGAAAATAATAAATACGATGAAGCCATTCATGCTTGGCAACAATTTTTCTTAAAACCCGATGGCTGTGCATATTGTCAGGCTTGGCGTGTATGTTTAGGGAAGTTCTCCGAATCGGTAAAAGTGAATGAAGGATGTAAGCCGTTTTTTGTAGATATGATGGAAGCATGCGATCATTTTTTATCCATGCAGCATAAAAATAAAAAGAAAGAAGTATGGCAACCATAATATTTAAGCCTACCGAAAAATGTAATTCCAATTGTATTTATTGCGATGTGGTGGTGAAGAAAAAGCCCAAAACCATGTCGTTAGAATTATTGGAACATATTTTTAAAAATATGGATGAATTTCTTAAAGCCAAACCAAAAGAAAGAATTCAGTTAATTTGGCATGGGGGAGAACCATTGCTTTTAGGAGAAGATTATTTTTTAAAAGCAATTGAATTTCAGGAGAATTATTGTAAGAATACCAAAAATCGAATAGATCATGCCATACAATCAAATTTAACCTTATTAAATGAACGATTTTTAGATATATTTAAAAGATTAAATATTAATCAAATAGGTACTAGTTTTGAGCCTATACCTAATCTACGTGGACCCGGCGAAAAACGAGATTCTGTATATTATAATTCCCAGTTTATGAAAGGAATTAATATGCTTGAGAAACATAATTTTGGTTGGGGATTTATTTATGTTGTTACTAAAAGAGCCTTAAGAAGACCATTGGAGTTATTTTTCTTCTTATCTAATTTAAAATTGTCGGGTGGATTTATGTTAAACCCGGTATTGGTTTACGGGGAAGATAAAGAAAAGATAGGGATAACAGAAGAAGAATATGCCGATTATTTAGGAGCTATTTTTCCATATTGGTGGAAAAACAGAGATCGATATCCGCAGGTAAGCCCTTTTAAAATGTTTGTAGAAAACATTATTGAAAAAAAACGAACCAACGGGTGCGAAGATACCGGTGCTTGTGCATACGGACATGTATATATAGGCCCTAGCGGGGAGGCTTCACAATGTGGAAGGGCAGGGGATTGGGAAATGATTTCGTATGGAAATATTAGCGATCGTTCTTTGCTAGATATTATGAGCGACCAGCAAAGGGAACAGTTTATTAAAAGAAATGATATTTTATTAAACGGAGATTGTAAAGGTTGTCCATACTGGGAGTTTTGTCATGGCGGTTGTCCGTTAGACTCATTTATAAAAAATAAAGATTTTATGCATCGAACATTCCGATGTGAAGGAAAAAGATTATTTTTGGAAAAATATTTTTTCCCGATAACAGGTATTCGATTAGAAAAATAATATGGGAAAAGCAATAAAAAATAAAAAAGAAGATATAAAATTATCTCCTGTTTCCGATACTACGGTAGTAAAATTGGAAAAAGAAGAACTTTGGATTAATCCTATTGGTGGATATGGCGATATTTTAATGCTTTCGGGTGTTTTAAAATTAGCCTACGATAAAGATCCTCTTCAAAAATATAATTTGGTTCGGAGAACAAAATATACCAATTTATTAAAAGGTCATCCTGCTATTAAAAAAATCGGATTTCCGCCCAAAGATGCCAAATTTGTAAATACCAATTATTGGAATGATGATAATTACGAAAGTGGTAAAAACAGAGCATTTCAGCTATTAGCAGAAAGTTTCGGATTAAAAACACCGGTTGAAGAAAAATTATTTTTAGCTGGAGGTTTTGAAGAAGATCCACTTTTAGATAAAATAATTCCTTGGAAAAAGAAAAATATTATTATTTGTCCTACCTCGGATTCTCCTCGAAAAATAATGCATCCAATAGCATGGCATAATATAGTGCAAAGACTTACAGCAGAGGGGGTTTTTGTAGTTCAAGTAGGTAAAATTTCCGATTTGCATATCAAAGGGGCTTATTCATTATTAAATTTAACTTCACCTCGACAGTTGATTTCTTTATTAAAAAAGTGTAACTTTGTAATAACTTCTGATAACTTTATCATGCATGCCGCTCATTTGGTAGAAAAACCGGCAGTTGTTTTATGGGGTCCAACGAAGTCGAGTGTGTATGGATATAAAGAGCATAAACATATAGAAGCGCCTTTAGATCATTGTAATAAGAAAAACGAATGTTTGGGACCTAGATTCCCGCAGCATTATCCAACAGTTTGTCCGTTGGGACCCGAGCATTGCATGAATAAAATTTCATTGGATCAAGTTTTTAATTCTATATTTACGCTATTGTAAAAAAAATATTGTAGAACAAAAAATGAACAAAACCATATGAGCAACTCCAATGACTCTGAAATCAATAACAATTTAGAACCTGAAAAAAATCAGGAAAACGATCCTAAATTGTCGAGAAGAGATGCATTAAAACGTGCAGC
>DAOLWT010000097.1:0-7911 GCA_035421345.1 Bacteroidales bacterium | reverse complement strand
AAGAAAAATGCGGCTCCCGGTAAAACAGTCGGCATGGTTTCCGAATTTTTAAGACAATTAATTTCATCTTTACCTATATATTCCAGATGATCTACAGATAAAGCATGATATTTTACTCCAATTTGAACTCCTCCTGAATAACCCATTTCATTGGCATGCAGCTTGGCTTTTAATCCATATTTCATACCAGCCATTAAAATACGTTCAGTATCCTCTTCAGTAAAAAATCCTTTTTCGCAAAACACATCAATGTAGTCTGCTAAGTCTTCATACGATACAGCCGGAATCATTTCATTGATAATTAAATCAACATACTCTTTTTGTCTGCCTTTGTATTCATCCGGAACGGCATGAGCTCCTAAAAAAGTAGATTTAATAGTTAATGGCGAAATTTCTTTCAGTTTTTTTATTACTCTCAACATTTTCAATTCATCGGAAGTATTAAGTCCGTAACCACTTTTAATTTCAACGGCTCCGGTACCAAACGATATTATTTCTTGAAGACGGGGGAGAGCTTGTTCTATAAGTTCTTCTTCCGATGCGTTATGTAGTTTTTTTGATGAATTTAATATTCCACCGCCACGCTTTGCTATTTCTTCGTATGATAATCCTTTAATTTTATCGATATATTCAATTTCTCTGCTCCCTGCATAAACCAAATGAGTATGTGAATCGCAGAAGCTGGGGAATACCATTTTACCCGATGCATTTATTTCTTTTGCTTTAATGGGGGCAAGCTTATTTATATCTTTCATTTTACCGAAAGATGCTATTTTCCCTTCAATTATCAATAAATAGGCCTCTTTTAGGGTTTCCATTTTCGACATTTCCTCTCCGCAAACCATCGTTTTATTCTTTCCCGATTTTTCAATCTGAACGATTTCTTTTATGTTTGTAATAAGAATATTATTCATACGTTTTATTAATTGAATTGCTAATATACTAAACTTTATTTTATTGAAAATGATATGGTATTTATTTGTATAATTATTATATTTGTAAGTTATGGCAGGTAATACATTCGGACAATTATTTAAGTTAACTACGTTTGGCGAATCGCATGGTGTTGCCATTGGAGGCGTTATTGATGGCTGTCCTCCCGGAGTTTTACTCGATGAAAAGTTTATTGAAAAAGAAATAAGTCGTAGAAAACCTTCCAATTCAATAGCTTCAAGCAAGCGATGTGAAACGGATACGATAGAATTTATTTCTGGGGTTTATCAGCAGACTACCACCGGTACTCCACTTGCTTTTATGATTAGAAATGCAGATTGTAAATCGAATGATTATAATAATTTAAAAAATGTATTCCGCCCTTCGCATGCAGATTATACCTATTCTTTAAAATATGGAATACGAGATTATCGGGGAGGTGGACGGTCTTCTGCTAGAGAAACAGCGGCACGGGTGGCTGCCGGAGCTATTGCGAAATTAATATTACATCAATATAACATCAAAATAACCGCATTTACCTCGGCTATTGGCGATATTAAAATTAAACAGCATTATACAGAACTCAATTTTAAATCAATCGACACCGATCCTTTATATTGTCCCGACAAATCGAGTTCATTAAAAATGCAACAATTAATAAGTCGAATTCAAAAGGAAAAGGATTCTATAGGAGGAATTGCCACCTGTTTTGTTCAGAATTGTCCGCTTGGCTTGGGAGAGCCTGTTTTCGATAAGCTTCAAGCCGATTTAGCTAAAGCCATGTTAAGCATTCCTGCGGCTAAAGGGTTTGAATACGGAGAAGGCTTTTATAGTTCACAGTTAAAAGGCTCCGAAAATAACGACCTATTTGAAAAGAAAAACAAAAAAATTTTTTTATCAACAAATCATTCCGGCGGAATACAAGGTGGTATTAGTAACGGAGAAGATATTTATTTTAATGTAGCTTTTAAACCCATTGCATCTATTGGGAAAACGCAAAAGACCGTAGATGTTGATGGAAATGCAATATCATTATCCATAAAAGGGCGACATGATATTTGTGCTGTACCACGTGCCGTTCCTGTTGTAGAAGCGATGACCGCCTTGGTTTTAACAGACCATTTGTTAAGATATAAAACATGCAAATAAATAAAATGAAACACGTATATTTTTCTTTTATTGTAGCCATCATTATAACATTTTTTCTTTCATCTAATCTCTTACTAGCACAAGAAGAAGATGGATGTAAAACATCAAGTAAAAAGGCTGAGAAATATTTTAATCAAGCTGTTTCTGCTATGAAATCGAGTAATTATCCGGAAGCGATTAAGCTTTTCAGAGAAGCTATTGATGAAGACCCTGATTATGCAGAAGCATATTATGGATTAGGAAAAATATATCTTCGTCCCAGTAAATTTAACCTTAACTTAGTTAAGAAATATTATAAAAAAGTTGTTGAATTATGTCCGGAATACGATATCTATTGTTATTATTACTTAGGCGATATTTATCTCGGCGAAGATAATTTAGATTCAGCACATTATTATATGAGCTTATTTATTGAAGACCCCGATAAAATTAAAAAAACAGCCGATTATGAACATGCCGATAGTGTAGTTACATTTACTAAAACACTAAAAAAACTCACTGGCAATCCAGTTCCTTTTAATCCGTTATCGTTAAAAAATATTTCAACCGAAAGAGATGAATACCTTCCTCTTATATCTCCCGATAACGAGTTAGCCTTTTATGTTAGAAAAATTAAACAAGCCAAATCGAAAGATGTTTTTTATACACAAGATGATTCTTTTAAAGAAAAGTTTATGTTCAGCGTAAGAAACGAAAATGGAGATTTTGATGCGGGAAATGAAATGCCCTTTCCGTTTAATCAAACCGAGAATCAAGGGGCTGCTACTATTACAATTGATGATAAGACATTATATTTTGTGTATTGTGAATGGTTGAAAGATAAAACCTATTATAATTGCGACATTTGTATGTCTGAATATGTAAACGACCGTTGGGGCGACATTGTTAATCTAGGAACAAAAGTAAATGGACTTAAAACATGGGAATCGCAACCTTCCATTTCTTCCGATGGGAAAACACTTTATTTTATTAGCGACCGACCAGGGGGATATGGGGGCTATGATATTTATAAATCCACCAAAGATTCTTTAGACCAATGGACTGCTGCTGTTAATGTAGGAGCTAATATCAATTCACCTTTAAACGAAAAAACACCTTATATACATACCGATAATATGACTCTTTATTTCTCATCAATGGGATGGCAGGGATTGGGTGGTTACGATATATTTTTCGCTAAAAAAAGAACCGACGGTAAATTCGGAAACCCTGTTAATATAGGCTATCCTATAAATACAGCTTCCGATGATGTTGGTTTTATTGTAAGTACCGATGGTCATTACGGATATTTTGCTTCGAATATGTTGAAAGGATTGGGCGGTTGGGATATTTATTCTTTTGAACTTTATGCAGATGCCAGACCCGATACCGTTTTACTCGTTAAAGGGAATATTAAGGATGAAACCAATAATGAATTAACCTATGCCAAAGTGGAATTAAAGAATGTGAATACGAAACAAGTTACTCAAATACCTGTAGATTCTGCTTCCGGACGATTTATTTTTGCCACCTTATTTAAAAACGATTATATCCTTACCGTAAAAAAAGAAGATTATTCCTATACTTCTAAATATATTTCTAAAGAAGATTCAACGATTAAAAAAGCACCTACTCATGTTAAAATGGATTTCGAGATAAAACCTATAGAAGTAGGTCAATCGTATCGATTAAATGATATTCATTTCGAATTTGCGAAACACGAATTAACCGAAGATAGTAAACGCATTATTGACGATTTCTTTGAATTTTTAATGGATCATCCTACCTTGAAAGTTTCTATACACGGACATACCGATAATATTAGCGGGGTGGAATTTAACCAGACACTATCAGAGGTTAGAGCCAAAGCTGTTTATGATTACCTTGTTGAACGCGGTGTTGATGCCAGTCGATTAAATTATAAAGGTTTTGGGCTTTCTAAACCGGTAGCTTCTAATGATACCGAAGCCGGAAGAACATTAAATAGAAGGACAGAATTTGTAATTATTGAAAAATAAAAAAAGCTTTAACAAAAATGTTCTGTTAAAGCTTTTTATTCTTAATAAAAAGAAATTATTATGATCTTTTTTCTTTAATTTTTGCTTTTTTACCTCTTAATTCGCGTATGTAGAATATTTTAGCTCTGCGAACCATACCTCTTTTGTTGAGTTCTATTTTTTCAATAAAAGGAGAGGAAATAGGAAATATCCTTTCAACCCCAATGTTACCTGATATTTTACGTACGGTAAAGGTTTCTGTTGAACCAGTTCCTGAACGTTGAATTACAACGCCTTGATATTGCTGTATACGTTCTTTATTACCTTCAATGATTTTATAATGAACCGTGATGGTATCTCCTGATTTAAAAACAGGAAATTCCCTTTTTGGCATCAGTTCGTTTTCTATTTGTTTAATTATTTCTGCCTTCATGATCGCTTGATATTAAATTGAAATCCTAAAAAATGGAGTGCAAATTTATGCATTAATTTTATATATTCACAAATATTTTTAAAAAAAATCAAAACTATCTGATTTTGTGTTTGTTTTATAATTAAAAAAACAAGATTTAAGGCTTAAATAAATCGGGTCTTCTTTTTTTAGTCCGTTCAATCGCTTTTTCCATTTGCCATTGTTTTATCATTTTTTCGTTTCCCGAGCGTAAAATTTCGGGGACTTCCCATCCTCTAAATTCTGCAGGACGTGTATAAACCGGAGGCGAAAGTAAATCGTTTTGAAATGAGTCTGAAAGGGCAGACGTTTCATCATTCAATACTCCCGGAATTAGTCGTATAATTGCATCACAGAATACAGCAGCAGCCAATTCTCCTCCACTTAAAACATAATCTCCAATGGATATTTCTTTGGTAATAAAATGTTCTCGTATTCTTTCATCAATTCCTTTATAATGGCCACAAAGAAGGATAATGTTTTCATAAAGTGAACATTGATTAGCTAATTTTTGATCTAATAATTCACCGTCAGGGCTCATATAAATTACTTCATCATAGGTTCTTTGCGACTTTAAATCTTCAATACAAAGAGCAATCGGTTCTACCATCATTACCATCCCTGCTTCCCCTCCAAAAGGATAGTCATCTACCTTTTTGTGTTTATTGGTTGCATACTTACGAATATCATGTAAACAAATATCTACCATGCCTTTTTCTTGGGCTCTTTTAATAATTGAATGATTAAAAGGACCGGTAAACATGTCGGGAAATATGGTTAATATATCAATATGCATCTTGCAAAAATAATATATTTATTTGACGAGCTAATATAATATTTTAAAGTAATTTTGTGCTTTAAAATGAATTTATAATGATTACGTTTATTATTTCTTTAGCTGTTCTTATAGGGGGATACTTTCTATACGGAACAGTCGTCGAAAGAATATTCGGAGTCGATTCCAAACGCGAAACACCTGTAACAAGATTAAACGACGGAGTTGATTTTGTAGCGCTTCCTTTGTGGCGAATTTTCTTAATTCAGTTTTTAAATATCGCCGGACTGGGACCTATTTTTGGTGCTATTGCAGGAGCTATGTGGGGACCTGTCGCTTTTTTGTGGATTGTTTTTGGTTGTATTTTTGGTGGAGCCGTTCATGATTTATTATCCGGACTATTGTCTATAAGGCACGACGGGCAAAGTATCCCTGAAATAGTAGGTAAATACCTGGGAACAGGGGTAAAGCAATTTATGAGAGTATTTACGGTTATGCTCATGGTTGTAGTAGGAGCTGTTTTTATAAAGGGCCCTGCTGCAATACTGAATGATATAACTAATAATGTATTTCATATAAATAGTTGGATTGCGGTCGTTTTTATTTATTATTTTTTGGCTACCATGCTTCCTATCGATAAGCTGATTGGTAGAATATACCCTGTTTTTGGCTTTGCCTTGTTGTTTATGGCATTGGGTATTATTATAGCCCTATTTAGTCAAGGCTATACTATTCCTGAATTTACGTTAGATTCATTTTCGAATAAGCATACCTCTCCGGAGTCGTTTCCAATATTTCCTATGATGTTTGTATCTATTGCGTGTGGCGCTATTTCGGGTTTTCACAGCACCCAATCTCCTTTAATGGCTCGTTGTATCTCGAACGAGAAATACGGAAAACGAATTTTTTATGGAGCGATGGTTGTCGAAGGGGTCGTTGCGTTAATATGGGCGGCCGCTGCAATGGCTTTCTTTGGAGGGGTTGAACAACTGAATGGCGCAATGACTGAACATGGAAATAATGCCGCCTGGGCAGTGAAAGATATTTCATTTACATTATTAGGGAAATTTGGTGCTATCCTTGCTATTTTAGGTGTGGTAGCAGCTCCCATCACTTCGGGCGATACCGCTTTTAGAAGTGCTCGCCTCATTGTAGCCGATTTTCTTCATTATCAACAAAAACCTATAATGAATAGATTGTTTATTTCTGTCCCCTTATTTATTGTCGGGTTTTTATTGGTTCAATTCAATTTCGATATTATTTGGAGGTATATGGCTTGGTCTAACCAAACCCTTGCCATGATTGTGCTTTGGACTATTACGGTATATCTCGCTATCGAAAAAAAGTTTTATTGGATTACGCTTATTCCGGCTATATTTATGACGGTTGTATGTGTTTCCTATATATTAGTTGCTCCCGAAGGATTTCGTTTGCCGGTAGTCGTAGCTAATATTAGCGGTGTTGTTATCGCTATTTTTACCTTTGTTGCGTTTTTTACATGGAAAATAAAAAAAATTAAGTAATAATTATATGATAAGAACTGATTGGAAAGTAGAAGAAATTAAAGAAATTTATGAACTCCCTTTGCTTGAACTAGTTTACCAGGCATCTTCTGTTCACCGGAAACACCACGACCCGTCGAAAATAAAAATAAGTCAGCTTATTTCTTTTAAAACAGGCGCCTGTACCGAAGATTGTGCCTATTGTGCGCAATCGTCACGTTATAAAACACATGTAGTTCCGCATAAGTCATTATCGGTTCAGGAAGTACTGCAAGAAGCACTCGATGCTCAAAAAGCAGGTGTTGAACGGGTGTGTTTAAGTGCCTCCTGGAGGAATATACCGCAAAACGAAGAGTTTGAGAAAGTGCTGGAAATGATTTCTCAAATTAAAAAGCAAGGCTTGAGTGTTTGTTGTACTATGGGAATGATGAACGCGCAACAAGCCAAACAATTAGTCGATGCGGGAATAGTAGCCTATAATCATAATTTAGATACTTCGAATGAATATTATCCTCAAATTATTTCTACTCGTTCCTATAAAGAACGTTTAGAAACAATCGACCGACTTACAGAAGCAGGAGCGCAATTCTGTTCGGGTGGAATAATAGGCTTAGGAGAAAGTAATAACGACCGCATTGCGATGATACATCAGTTAGCTACGTTAAAGAAACATCCATATACGGTCCCTTTAAATTTATTGGTCCCTGTTAAAGGCACTCCCCTCGAAAATAATCCACTACTCCATGCTAAGTTCATGATTCGAATGATTGCAACAGTGAGAATGGTAATGCCCGCATCTATGATATGCTTGGCGGCAGGCAGAAAACAAATGAACGACGAAGCGCAGGCATTATGCTTTTTGGCCGGTGCTAATTCTATATTTGTGGGAACAAAACTGCTTACAACACCTAATCCCGAAATGGACGACGATACCATATTATTAAATGAATTAGGATTAAAAATGTATTAATAAAGAAGGACTATTTTTTTAATTCATTTTGCAAAAAAAAATATAACATAAACAGTATTAAATAAGATATATTGAATTCATCAGAGAAATATTTAAAAGAAGCACTTGATAAAAGAAAAGAAAATAATTCGTTTAGAATGTTAAAAGTAAAAAAC
>DAOLWT010000096.1:0-8036 GCA_035421345.1 Bacteroidales bacterium | reverse complement strand
CTATTGATAAAGAACCTATTTTTCTTTTTTTGTTTTTTCTCTCTTCCATATATTATAAATGCGCAAGGCAAAATACATGGACAAGTATATAATGCATTAAATAATGAACCTCTTTCTTTTGTGAGTGTTGGAATTCCGGGAACTAACAAAGCAACGTTAACGGATGAAAAAGGATATTATGAAATAAAAGATTTAAGTCCGGGTTATTATACGATAAGCGCTTCTTATTTGGGTTTCGAATCTAAAACATTTTCCGAAATAGAAGTTAATAATACAAAGCATTCGGAAGTCAATTTTCCGCTTGAAGAAAAAATAAGCGCTTTAAAAGAGCTCGAAGTGAAAGCGAGTCCTTTTGTAAAAAAAGAAGAAAGTCCTATTTCTTTAAGAACCATTAGTGTTGCTGAAATTGCCCGAAATCCGGGAGGAAATCGCGATATTTCGAAAGTTATTCAATCTTTCCCGGGTGTTGCACCTACTGTTGCCTACAGAAATGATATTATTATTAGAGGCGGTGCTCCTAACGAAAACCGTTTTTATTTAGATGGAATAGAAATCCCGAATATTAATCATTTCGCCACACAAGGATCTTCCGGTGGACCGGTCGGTATGGTTAATGTCGATTTTATTAGAGAGGTAGAGTTTTATTCAAGTGCGTTTGCTGCCTCTAGAAACAATGCCCTTAGCTCTATTATGGAATTTAAATATATTGATGGTAGAAACGATCGCATTGGAGGGAAAGCTTCTTTAGGTGCAAGCGATTTAGGATTA
This sequence comes from Bacteroidales bacterium, assembly GCA_035421345.1. Taxonomy (GTDB): domain Bacteria; phylum Bacteroidota; class Bacteroidia; order Bacteroidales; family CG2-30-32-10; genus DAOLWT01. Next base: position 7,268 of record DAOLWT010000096.1, on the reverse strand, counting down.
ACATTAGAAGGGCCTGTCAACAAAAATGCGACTTTTCTTGCTTCTTATCGTCGTTCTTATTTGCAATTTCTTTTTAAAGCAATTGGACTTCCATTTTTGCCTACGTACAACGATTTTCAAGCAAAATACAAATGGAAAATTGATAATAATAATGAAATAACATTTATAGGATTAGGCGCTGTCGATAATTCATCTTTGAATTTGTCACTTCAAGAAACCGGCACCAAAAGTCAGAAGTATATATTAGGTTACCTACCCGAATATTATCAATGGAATTATGCGAATGGGATTAAGTATGTTAACTTTAACAACAATGGCTTTACTACCTTGGTACTAAGTAGAAATATGCTAAACAACGAATCGAAAAAATATTTAAATAATGTGGAAACACCTGCTAATATTCTTAATAACTATAAATCGCAAGAAATAGAAAATAAATTTAGAGTAGAAAGAACAACTAGAAAAAACGATATTAAATTTACTTATGGCGCCAATGTTGAATATGCTAAATACACAAATTCAACCTTTCAAAAAATTACGATAAGTAATTTAGTTGATACGATTGACTTCAGCTCTGGATTAAATATATGGAAATACGGACTTTTTTCTCAGTTAAGTACTGCATTTTTACAGGGAAAACTTTCTTTATCTGCAGGTATTAGAACCGATGCGTCCGATTTCTCTAAATCTACACGCAACTTATTTAAGCAGCTATCTCCCAGATTATCATTATCGTATGCGGTAAATCAAAAAATAAAGTTAAATGGGAATGTGGGAATATATTATCAACTGCCGGCATATACGATATTAGGATATAGAAATAAAAATTTCGAATTGGTAAATCAGATTAATAATGTGAGTTATATTCGAACAAAACATCTTGTAGCCGGTTTAGAATATTTATCGCAAAATAATTTAAAAGTAACCTTAGAAGGGTTTTACAAATATTATAATCAATACCCATTTATTTTAAAGGATTCTATTTCACTGGCTAATTTAGGAGGTGGTTTTGGCGTTATTGGAAATACCGAAGTAGTTTCTACCTCTAAAGGCAGAAGTTACGGAGTAGAACTTTTAGCTCAGCAAAAACTCTTTAAAGGGTTATATGGCATTTTTACATACACTTTTGTAAGAAGTCAGTTTCAGGATAAAAAAAATCAATGGGTCGTTTCCTCTTGGGATAATATTCATATTTTTAATATTACCGCTGGCAAAACATTTAAGAAAAACTGGGAAGTAGGCATGAAATGGCGTTTTGGCTTGGGTAGTCCGTATACTCCGTATAATTTCGATTTGTCTAGGATTATTCAAGTTTGGGACATAAACAAAACGGGTGTTCCGAATTATGATTTGTTAAACTCCGAACGTTTGCCGGCTAGTCATCAGTTAGATTTACGTATCGATAAAAAAGTTTTTTTGAAAAAACTAACCCTCGAGTTTTATGTTGATTTACAGAATGCATACAATTTTAAATCAACACAACCTCCTGTTTTAGATGTAGTAAAAGATGCAAATAATAATATTGTGGTAGATGAAATAGACCCCACTAAATATAAGGCAGAACTAATACAAAGTAAATCCGGTCAGCTTATTCCATCTATAGGTATCTCTGTTGAATTTTAAGAATTATATAGTAGTTGTGTAGAAAGTTAAAAGGGAATAAGGAATAACCAATTTCCAATTTTGAATTTACAAGGTGTTACTACGAACTAAAAACTACTTACACGTAATTAAACTAACATTTAATACCGAAAGCATATATGTAATAGTCCAACAAATTGTACTATAACATATATTTCATCGTCATTACCATTGTATAATTTAACGCTAAAAAGAATTATTTTTTCTGATCTAACATAGGAACAAAACGAAAAGTACCCCATTCTTTTTTTTCAATATCTCCATTACTCATCTTCGTTATTGTTGTCATTACTTGTGTATCTCCTTCCCCAATAGGAATAACCAAAATACCTTCGGGCTTAAGTTGTTCAATAAGTTGATCGGGAATATATGGAGCCCCGGCAGTTACAATTATTCTATCGAAAGGAGAAAAGGCAGGAAGTCCTTTATAGCCGTCGCCATAAAATAAATTAGCTTGATACCCAATGCTAGGTAAAAATTGTTTTGTTTTTTGATAAATATTTTTAATGCGTTCTATTGAATATACTTTTGCCCCTATTTCGAGAAGTACACATGTCTGATATCCGGAACCGGTGCCTATTTCAAGAATTTTTTGTCCTTTTTTTATTTGAAGAAGTTGCGTTTGAAAAGCAACCGTATAGGGCTGCGAAATAGTTTGTCCTTCTCCTATAGGGAATGCTTTATCTTGATAAGCAAAGTCCAGAAAGGAAGAGTCCATAAATAAATGACGTGGAATTTTTTCTATCGTATTTAAAACCGAAATGTCATAAATTCCCTTTTCTTTGATTTCTGCTACAAGTCTTTTTCTAAGTCCTTTGTGTTTATAAGTATCAGCGTTATTCATGGGGAATTGTTAAAAATTTTACGAAAATAATGATTTCAGTTGACCATAAAAAATTACTTTTGCTAAAAATATACGAAGATGTTAAAAATAGGAGTATTAGGTGCCGGTCATTTAGGTAAAATACATATTAAATGTATTAAAGAAATAAAAAATGTAGAATTTGTCGGTTTTTACGACCCCGATAAAGAAATTGCCTCGGTAGTAGAAAAAGAATATAATATTAAATGCTTTTCATCTATTAACGAATTAATTGATGCTGTTGATGCCGTTGATATTGTTACGCCTACTATTTCTCATTACGAATGTGCCTCTATTGCGTTTAGAAAATCGAAACATGTTTTTATTGAAAAGCCACTAACAACAACGCTAAAAGAAGCAAAGTCCTTAATAGATTTAGCTAAAGAAGCCAACGTAAAAGTACAGGTAGGACATGTAGAACGATTTAATCCAGCATTTGTAGCCGTTATGCCTTTCTTTACAAACCCTATGTTTATTGAAACACATCGATTAGCCGAATTTAATCCTCGCGGAACCGATGTGCCGGTTATTTTAGATTTAATGATTCATGATATTGATATTGTTTTATCGGTAGTAAAATCAAATATTAAGAAAATAAGTGCCAGCGGAGTTTCTGTTGTTAGCGATACACCCGATATTGCAAATGCACGAATAGAGTTCGATAATGGATGTGTAGCTAATTTAACAGCAAGTAGAATATCCTTAAAAAATATGCGAAAATCAAGGTTCTTCCAACGAGATGCGTATATAGCGGTTGACTTTCTGAAAAAAGAAAGCGAGATTGTAAGAATGTCGGGCATAGATGGAGAACCTAATCCATTCGATATGGTAATTGATTTAGGAAAAGAAAAAGGCAAGAAAAAAATATTTTTCGAAAAACCACCTATCGTTCCTATAAATGCAATAAAAACAGAACTCGAAACCTTCTTCGATGCAATTCAACATAATTCAACTCCTCCTGTAACCATTATCGATGGCTATAATTCGTTGGATGTGGCATATCAAATAATAGAAAAAGTTAATTTAAGTGCTAATATGCTGTAATTGATGATGCTGTAAGAAAAGACAACTTTTTTCAATTTTTTTCGTAAAATAATTTAAAATTGTACGATAAATAATAAATACTTACGTTAATAAGTATTTATGTAGTTATATAAATATAAAGAATGTTGGCATGGTTCTACTTTACTCTTTAATACTTTTATTTACTTTTTCTTATTTAATAATTAACTTCTATTCACGATTTTTTAAAATATCCCCCCCGCATATTTTATTAACACGTTTTACATTTCAATTGTTATTCTGTTATCCTATATATTTTAATAAACCGGTAGCTCTTAATGCCGAGTATGGTTCAAATTAGTAATAAAAAATAATTAAGAGATGAATAGAAAACTCCAAGTAGCAAAATATGTAATAGCCGATATTTTATCGGCGCTTATAGCTTGGGGTTTGTTTTTTTATTATAGAAAAGTCAGTATCGATCTTCATTCTATTCAGCAAAAGGAACAGATTTTAATAGATAACAATCTCTATTTAGGATTATTTATAATACCAATCTTTTGGTTATCCCTTTATTTACTACTTGCAACATACAATAAGATATATAGAAAATCAAGATTACGCGAATTCGGACAAACATTTTTAACATCAATTATTGGCGTTATTATTATCTTCTTTGTTATTTTGTTAGACGATGATGTTAAATCATACACAGATTATTATTTGTCGTTTTTTATCCTTTTATTATTTCATTTTATACTTACATTTTTATTCCGATTTATTCTTTCTTCTATTACCGCATATAAAGTACATAATAGAATATTTGGGTTTAACACCTTAATTGTGGGGAGCGATAAAAATGCAATTAAGTTATATCAGGAAATTGAAGGACAAAAAAAATCAGCAGGCAATAAATTTATAGGTTTTGTTCATGTAAAAAATAATGGAGATTACCCGTTAATTGACACTCTTCCGCATTTAGGGTATTATAAAAATATTCTTGCAATAATTGATAAGTATAAAGTAGAAGAAATTATTATTGCCATAGAGCCTTCCGAACATAAAACAATTCATAAAATATTAACTGAAATTAACGGGGCACATGTTGTTATTAAAGTAATTCCCGATATTGAAGATATTTTGCTTGGTTCGGTAAAAATGACCGCTATTTGGGATGCTCCCTTAATTCAAATCTCTCCTGAGTTAATGCCTCAATGGCAACAATCTTTTAAAAGAGTGATGGATATTGTTGTTTCTCTTATCGCCTTAATTATTTTTTCACCTATTTATTTATTTACTGCATTATCTGTTTTGCTTACCTCAAAAGGGCCTATTTTCTATTCTCACGAGCGAATTGGATTGTATGGGAAACCTTTTTCTATGCATAAATTTCGTTCTATGTATGTTGATGCAGAAAAAGATGGTCCGCAACTTTCGAGTAAAAAAGATTCCCGCATTACTCCTTTCGGAAAAATTATGCGAAAAATTCGATTAGATGAAATACCTCAGTTTTATAATGTGTTAATTGGCGATATGTCGCTGGTAGGCTATCGACCGGAACGGCAATATTTTATTGATCAAATTATAAAAAAAGCACCTCATTATAAGTTGTTATTTAAGGTAAAGCCTGGAATTACTTCGTGGGGGCAGGTTAAATTTGGTTATGCCGAAAATGTAGATCAAATGGTAGAACGATTAAAATACGATATTTTGTATCTGGAAAATATGTCTCTAAGTGTTGATATAAAAATATTAATTTATACGGTATTAATAATTATTCAAGGAAGAGGGAAATAAATTATACAATGGTAATGCCGATGACATCTATGCTTTCGGTATTAGAGTGTTCCGTTTTCTATTTTTTGAACAATTTCTTCTATTGCTTTATCGGCACCATTCGGGTCGTATTCAATTTTTAAATTAGCACCAAAAAAGCGGGCAATGGTTTGCCAGAATATAGCGCGCAAAGAACCTCTTAACTCTTTCACAATTTCGTACGAAGAAACTCCTGTTTGTCTATATATCAGCTTTAGCAGAATTTTCCCTTGAGAAAGGGTCATGTTTTCTATATCTTTAGTAAATTGATTTTTTATATCTTCTTCCGCTTGTTTTAATTTTTTCTTCTTCTCTACTTCGTTTGTTGTTTGAAGTATCATATCGTTATATTCTTTCAGTTTCACACTGGCAATTACGGCATAGGGATATACTTTTTTTACATCTCTAACAAGTTTGTTAAATTTAGTGGTGTTTTTAACGATGTCGCCGTAATTAGCAGGGGATATGGTAATCTCATCGTATGTTAGCATAGGCACCGTATCTCCATCAATAACTTGTGCTGGCACCATAAATCCTTCATCGTCCTGTGAATATACATGGATGAACAAAGAAAGAAATAAAAGAAATAGGAAGATTTGTTTTTTCATTTATAATAATTATTCTTCATTCAACATCTATGCCAATAGATAGTCAAAATTACGAATTAATAAAACTCAAATCAACGAAAGCTTAAATTTTGTTTTATTGAAGGGTAAATTATATAGTAAAGATAGAAATACTATGCAGCTTTTAATCTTTCTATATTTGTTTTGCGAAGTTTTTCTGCTGCATAAGCAGCGGTTATTTTAACTTCGGTTACTTTATTGTCGGAGGGCAAATCGAACATGGCATCGGTCATAATAGCTTCACAAATGGATCGAAGGCCTCTAGCTCCTAACTTAAATTCTACCGCTTTATCTACAATATAATCAAATACCTTCTCGTCGAAAGTAAGTTTTATATTATCCATCTCGAATAATTTAATATATTGTTTTATTAAAGAGTTTTTTGGTTCGTTTAATATTCTTCTGAGTGTATCTCTGTCGAGCGATTGAAGATAGGTTACAATAGGAAGTCTTCCGACTAATTCGGGAATAAGTCCGAAACTCTTTAAATCTTGCGGGGCAACATATTTTATTAGGTTGTCTTTATCAATTTCATCTCTATTTTTAACACCATAGCCCACTACATTTGCTTTTAATCGGGAGGCAATTTTTTTATCAATTCCATCGAATGCACCGCCACAAATAAATAAAATATTTTGTGTGTTAATTTGTATCATTTTTTGTTCCGGGTGTTTTCTTCCTCCTTGAGGGGGAACGTTAACTACCGAACCTTCCAGCAATTTTAATAAAGCTTGTTGTACTCCTTCTCCCGAAACATCGCGGGTAATAGAAGGATTATCCCCTTTACGTGATATTTTATCTATTTCGTCAATAAATACAATGCCTTTTTCAACGGCTTCTACATTATAATCGGCTACCTGTAATAATCTTACAAGCACGCTTTCTACATCTTCTCCTACATATCCGGCTTCGGTAAGAACAGTGGCATCGGCAATACAAAATGGGACATTTAACATTTTTGCAATGGTACGGGCAAGTAAGGTTTTTCCGGTTCCGGTTTCTCCCACCAAAATAACATTCGATTTCTCTATTTCTACTTCATCTTTCGATGTTTTTTTAATAGGTTGATTAACTCTTTTATAATGATTATATACCGCTACCGAAAGAATTTTTTTTGCTTCATCCTGACCAATAACATATTGATCTAAATGATTTTTTATTTCTATAGGTTTTAATAGTTTAAACGAAGGAGTACTTTTTGCTTTTTTTTGGGTTTGTTCTTCATTAAGAATAAGCGTTGCTTGTGTAACACAATAATCGCAAATATGACCTTGCAGTCCTGCAATAAGCATGTTCGTGTCTTTTTTCTCACGCCCGCAAAA
>DAOLWT010000095.1:0-8114 GCA_035421345.1 Bacteroidales bacterium | reverse complement strand
ATATTTTATAATTATTTTCTGGTTATTGAAAGCATCGAATACAACATAATTCCAACCATTTCTTTCTATTATTTTGCATTCTCCTTTCAATGCGGATACAGAAGAAAGTTTAATAGCGGTTTTTACAGTTACATTTTTTATCGTATTTGTATCAGCAGACAGAACTAACAATTCTGCATAATTCGATTTTTCATTTATATAAAACCTTGTTTTCTCAATTTGATTCCAGTATTTTGACACATCTTCAATAGTTGTAATCCATGTTTTTTCTTTTTGAATTTCTTTAATTATATTTTGTAGAGGAACCATGGTAGAATCAGAATGTCCAATATATACCGGATGCCCCAAATAAACAAATAATCCATTATATGGCACAATTGCATATTGCCAAAAATTTTTTAGATATTTCCCATATAATTGTGCATCATTTTTTATATCCTTATCAGCATAACTATCTGTAAGAATTCTTTCGTAGAAGTAATAATCATCATTCATAATTGGCGATATTTCCAACATATCAACATATTTATATAAAGAATTATTTGAAACAGGAATATTATATGGAAATGCACAGCCTACATAATTTTCTAAATTATCGACACCTATACTAGAATCAAATTCATATCCCAACTCGGATAAACATTCAAAACCCCAATAACTTGTTCGGGTATATGGGAATCGATATCCTGTAAACTTTTTATTCCAGGCTATTTCATTTAATTTAATGTTTCTATTAATATCATAAAATGGCACAATTTGATGGTCAATTTTTGAAAATCCATTCGATTGGAGCGTGTATTTTTTTAATAATTCTTTAATTGTAGAATCAGAAATATCGTTAACAAATAAAGAAGGTTTTATATCAACTTTTTTAAAAAAATCTAACACACGATTGTACTCCTCTAGGCTACCATTTGCATTAAGCGTAGCACAAAACGCATAATCATTTGCATTAGGCCAAATATTCAGATGGAAAGAAACCCGATTATTTTTATTAAATATTTTTAAAACATAATCATAAAACTCATTTATTTGTTTTGTACTCCAATAACCGCCGGCATTTGCAGGGTGTAACAAATAAAATGTAGGAAGTAAAAAGCAATATCCATTTCCATATTTACTTTGAATAAGGGCAGGAATAGAATCATTATCTTTAATCCAGTTAGCAAGCACTTTAACGCTATCGGAATAAATCGTATCGACAGTTAATGCCCAAATATTATCTTTATATTTAGGCACAAAATTTCCTTTTAATTCGGGTGTAATTTCGCCATCAATTCGATAACCTTGCATATTTCTTTCAATTAAAGAAATTCCAAAGGATTCTGCAAGAGGCCAATCTCCAGGGGTTAACTCTCCATACAAGCTGGTTCTGTCTGTTGCATCCATTAAATTTCTTCCAACATTATCACCGGCTATAAGCAATCCTCCATTATAAATCCATTCTTTAATTGTTTTAAGCTCCTCATTCGACATAAATGTTAATGAATATTGACGGTCTGCATCATGGTAACCTGCAGCAGTAGGAATAATTATAATATTATATTTATTTAATTCTTTTTTGTTTAATAAAACATCGCGAGAGTTCATTGTAACAAAAGCTCCATTTTTATTAAACATTTGCGAAGCTAAAATAATACCTTCCGCCATTACTCCACTTCCTTTGTTTGTACCGGTAGTTAATATCAACACGCGAGGAAGCATATATCCGTCATGTTTTACGACAGATTCTTCTTTATCTTTCTGCTTATTATTGCATGATATAAAAGAAAGAAAGAATAAAGAACTAAATAAAAGATATTTTATATATTTCATTCGTCTAATATTTCAATGGTTACATCTTGATTAGGATAAACATTAAAAAACAAATTGTTTCCTTTCGCGTTATAAATACCATCGGCAGCACAATTCGTTATTTTAAATCTTTTATAATTCGTACTATATTTAATTGTTAAGGGGTAATTGTAAAAATCGGGATCTAAATTAGTTCCAATACGTAAATAAATAGTTTTTCCATTTTTAGTGGTTTTAATAACCGCATTATCTCTTTCTTTTATGTATTTAGCAACCGATGATATAGTAGATATCCAATACCCGGAATTTCTAATTAATCGAATTTGTTTAACAAAATCAAATGGAGTTATCGTATAGGTATTTGTGTCGTTCATTTTTTTATACAATTTATATTCCTTGGATACTTCAGGGAATAAATGATGATATAATAATAATGTCCACTCATTTTTATTCATGATTAGAATTGAATCCAATTCTTGAATTGTGGGTGTAGTGGAATTATAAAAAACAATCGTTTTAAGTTTTAAAAAATCTATAGAAGAACCGGAATTAAATTTGGTTGAATTTTCTTGGGTTCTTCCATAAGTAAATCCGCTATTTTTTGCCGCATTAATAATTTTTTCCGAATACTGTTTATATGGATAATGTATTACAGGGATTTTTATTCCTAATTTACTTTCCATACTTTGTTTTGCTTCTTTAAAATCGTTGGTTATTTCTTCTAATGTTAATTTAGTATAATCAATATGATGGTTTCCGTGAAATGATATTTCATGTCCTTCATATATCATATCTTCTACCTGATGTAATCCAAAACGTTTAATTGCAAATGCTCCATCTTCAGCAATAAGCGAAGGTGTTTCATTTAACCAATCATTCACTACTCCGAAATTTGCTTTTAATCCATATTTTCCTAAAGTAGGCAGTGCATATTCATACTGACTATAATCCGCATCATCAAAGGTTATAGAAACAGCACCTTGTTTATCTTCATAAAATTGGCACACACTAAATTTTTCCACAACTTTATTTTCGATTTCATTTTTATTAAACGGTACTTCTAGTTGGCTATACAACAACTTTAATGTATCGTAAATAGGTTTTAAACGTTGTGTATAAGCAGGCATTTCCCAAGTATCCCAAGTAACAAAATCGGGATTTTCTGTTTGATAAATTATTTTGTTTTTTTTATTTGTAATATAATAAAATATATTAAACCCATTTGTTGTTGTATATTCTATTTCAGGCGTACCTTCCCTATCATCAAGCACTGCCATTGAAGAAGGGTCGCTTACATTAAGCATTGGCCATGTAAATCGCACTTCTAATATTTTGGTTTTATTATTCCAATACCAATCGGCATTCGAGTTTTTAGGGTCGTTACTTATACCATGTTGAAGAAGGCTACGATTAAAGCAAATAGAATCAATTTTTTCACCTTTAATAGTCTCTTTTTCTCTATTTGCAATTAAAAGCTGTTCAATAAATTTACCGTTGTTATTATATTTTGATGCATATACAGGAATAATATTTTTAATTATATCGGTATATAGCGTGTATTTATCGTCAACAAGTAATTTAGAATTATTTATTGAATCTATTTCCAGTAAGAATTCGATACCATTATTTATTTCTTTATCAATAAAGGGAAGTTTATGATCCCCTTTTTTCTTGTCGTACGTATCGAAAGCGACATAAAATTTGTTTCTTGAAAGGTCAAAATCGGGTAAATAAGCAGCTAAATAAAAATACCCGGGGTCAGCATCGTAAATTAAGAAGTTATTTCCTTTTTTTTCAGGTATTTCTGTCCAATCGTTTAAATTTCCATCTATGGTTTTTGTTCTGGCTTCTATTGCAAGAATCCCAAAATTTTGTTCCGGATTCTCCATATTATGCCAATATTTCCTTCTTTCTTCGGGTTGTTCAAAATCCATCACCAACCAGTTATGCTTAAACCATTCATCAATCCATTCGAAAAACAATCCACCGGCACAATTAGATTCATAAATATCGGTAGTAAGAATAGCCGATAATGAAGCCTGCTCTTGCTCGCTAAATCCACCTTGATTAAATCCATTCGGATTAAAATGGCTGTTTCCTCGACTCGAAGGTAGTCCGTACTCAGCAATTAGTAAAGGCAAATCGCCGACATGTTTTTTTAAATCATGTAAATAACCTAAAAAATTATCATTTTCCCCTTTCTTATTTTTAACATTTCTATATTTATCCTCCATAAAAACATAATCCGGATAGTATGGGTAAACATGATATGCAGCAAATATTCCCGGTTCAAAAATTTCTGTTGAATTAAATTTTAAAAAATCTACACTTACTAAATCGTTATCATATTCGCGTATTTTTTCACTTTCAATAAACTCATAATTATGATACATTGGATCTAATGGCAGCCAATTTATAAATGATACCGGATGTTGTTTAAGATATGTTTGTGTTTCATATTGCACCGTATAATCCATCATTTTAGCTAACCAAACTTCCATGCTAGATGCATTATTAACCGTAATAAAATTACCGGTGAATTGAGTTATTTTATTTGCATTATTTGTATATAATACGGATTTAGGTTCCCATTCTCTTCCTAAAAGATATCCAATAACATATTTAGAAATATTAGAAACATAAACACCGTCGGCATGCCCAACTTTAGGCTTAACTGTAGCATTGCCATTAATTATATCAATTGCTTTTCTTATTTCTTTTTGGTATGACTTTGTAAACTCACTATTAAAATAATTCCTGTCTGTTGGTTCTTCAGCCCATATTCCTTGAATTAAATACAGTTTTTTATTTTGATAATTCATATTATAATATGCGAAAGCTTCATAAAACTCAGGAGGAAGAATTGTATACAGCCTTATTACATTCGAGTTCATCTCTCCTATTTGTTTAAACCAAGCTAAATATTCATCAAAAGTTAGAGAGAACTCAACCGGAAAATAACCGGGCATAGCAACACCTATATTAACCCCTTTTATATAAATATTTTCCCATACATATTTTTTTTCATTTTCGATAATTTTAGGATACAAGACTTTGAAATAGTCGGTGGAAGCCATTGCATAATAATCTACTTTAGAATAAAGCTTTTTTATTTCATCTTTTGTTAAAAAAATAATCGGATCATCTATTTCAATATCCATCGTTACGTTATCTATATTTTGTCTTTTATCCTCAATACGAATCATTTGATAAACAACAAAACCAAGAGTTGTTAGAAGAAAAAATATGACAATAAATTTCGCCTTCATTAAAAAATCTTTTTAATAGTTAACTGAATCGTAGAACTTTTGTAAAATTCGTTTTTGAAATAATTGCCACTTAGTCCCACGCTAAATTTACCATTATCATAGCCAATTTCTGCTGACCCTGAATTTTGATTTACATTTTCGTTGTCTATGCCATAAAGAAATTCTTCGTAGGTATAGAACTTTTTAAAAGTATACTGGTTTGATATTAAGAATCCGCTTACAGTCCTATTGTCTGGAGAATAATATAATGGAGATGAATACGTATAGTTCATATTAAATTGATTAACACCAACAGTAATTTTAGGATTTTTAAATAATTCATATTTTAATTCTATATTGTATCTGGAAAAGGGATTGTCTGTTTTTTCTGTTACATCCCATACAATATTATCTTTAATAACAGCATATTTGAATGTACTCCATAAGCTTACCCTTTTAAAGGTAATTCCAAGTGTGTTTTGAGCAAATTCCTGTCCAACTTTGTTCCAATAATAAAAATAGTCATACGCAGCGGTTAAATAGTTCTTGAATTTAAATTTTCCTGCATTAAAAGAAGCATTCCATGTCAACCCATAAGAAGTAATTCGATTATCATTAGCGCTAAACCCCGAAAACAAACTAATTCTATGCGATTTTAAGATAAGGGTTGGAACAACCCAGGTGTTGTCGTACCAACGATATACGTCATCAAAATATAAATTATTACGCGATGAATAATCCCACAACGTATTTAACGAAATCGAAAAGCAATCATTTATTCTTTTTTCCAAACCATATTTCTGTATATATGCTTCGATATTGTATGAAGATTCTTCTTCTGTAACTCTCATTATCTTCATACTAAACTGGTACGACAAATCATTTTTTATATTTTGGTATATTTTATTAATTTCTTCGTTTTGACTATCTAATTTAATTGCTTTTTCATAATATTTTAATGCAGTTTTCGGTTTGTTTTGCCAATAATACATTTTCCCTATACCGGCATATCCTTGTGCATTTGAAACGTCTAACTTAACTATTTCCTGATAAAAATATCTGGCGGAATCTAAATCTCCTAAAACCATATATACAAATGCGAAATCAAAATACACAGATATATCTTTCGGATTATATTCTAAAGACAAAGCAAGATATTTTTTTGCTTTCTTATAATTCTCAGTTTTAATTAAACATCTTGAAATACCATTAAGTACCTCTGTGTTCATAGGGATTATAAAATAAATCTTCTCATATAAATCGAGTGATTTTTTATAGTCTTTTATTCTGTAATAATTTACAGCTTGTGCAAAGATAGCATCATAATGAGATGGATACAGAGCTAACACTTTTTCGTAAAATGAAATAGACTGTTCAATGTTTCCTTCTAAATAGGAAATCCTTCCTTTCGACATTAAATATTCGACAGAAGAAGTATCTATGCTATTTTGAACATACCCATATTGGGGTAAAGAAAGTCCAATAATTATTAATATAAATATATTCCTTTTCATATTTATTTAATTTGTTCTTTGATTTCCATTGTTTGAATTCCTTTTCGTTCAAATTTATTCCATTCGTTTTTATGCTGAAGAATATTCAACATTCCTTTAAATTGAGCCGCCATTTTAAAAAATTCGTATGAAAAACTCCCCAAAATACTTGTAAACAACAACCATATCCAATCTTTAAAAGAGTTATATCGTAAGGTTTTCCTATTAACTGATGATGTTATTTTGCTCTTAGATTCTAAAATAACAGTAATTACACTCATAATAATTGTTGTTATTAATAATACGCTGATAAACAATAACAACATCCATTCCCCATTAATAACTTTTAATACAGATAAAATGATTAAAAATATTAAACTAAAAAGTTTAGCAAGCGGCGATAAAAATTCGAAAATAAAATAATATGGCATTGCTAATAAACCAATAGTCCCGTATTTAGGCTCAAACATAATAGAACGATGTAATTTTAAAGACTCTCCAAGTCCTTGGTGCCATCTTGCTCTTTGTTTAAATAAATTTTTTGCATTATCGGGAACTTCTGTCCAGCAAACAGGGTCTGGTAAAAAAGTTGCTTTTCCTTTAATTTTATTTTCTTTATAATATCTCCATAAACGAATTACAACTTCCATATCTTCACAAACTGTTTTTTTTACCGATCCCAACGTTTTTAATATATACGAATGACTGTTAAAGGAAGAAAGAAAGCCACCTATTGCCAATAAATCTTTTTTCTTAAATAACGAAAATGCACCCGACATAATTAACAACATATCCATTTTACTTAAACTAATCCGAGCAATCATAAATGATTTAATATACTCAACAACCTGCCATAAGACCCAAATATTTTTTGGCATTTTATAGTTTACAACCTTATTATCATTAATAATTAGGTCGTTAGATGTTGCAAGAAAACCGCCAGTAACAAAATTATATTTATTATCTATCATGGGCTGAACAACCTTTTTTAGTGCCTGGTCGTCCAATATAGAATCTGCATCAATCGTGCATATATATTTTTTAGTTGAATAATTAATTCCTGCATTCACCGAATCTGCTTTCCCACCGTTTTCTTTGTCAATTAATATGATTCTGTTATCTAAATTCCGGTAAACTTTTTTTATTGTATTTGTTTTTATTTCGGAAACAAAATTAAATTCAACTTCTTTAAATGAAAAATGTTTTTTCATTTTTTGCAAAGTATGGTCTTTTGACCCATCGTTTACAACAATAATTTCGAAATTTTCGTAATCTACTTTCGACAGCATTTTAATACAATCGACAATAGAGATTTCTTCATTATAAGCAGGGACAATAATTGAAATAGAAAAATCGGTATAAATGTATTCTTTGTTTTTCTTATTCTGGTTTTTTTTATGTATAATTAATGCGTAAACAAATAAAAAAATATCAATAAGGAAATATGCGGCAAAATAGAGGACTATTAATTTCTCTAATACACGAACAACATATTCCATAATACCTAAATAAATGATACCATATTTTTATCAAATTTATTAAAATAAATCACTAATTTATGTATAGTTTTAAATATTAA
>DAOLWT010000094.1:4576-8228 GCA_035421345.1 Bacteroidales bacterium | reverse complement strand
CGCTTAAACACCTGTGATTTTATTCCAACGCCTTTAGCTCAAAAAGCATTCGAAGAATACAAAGCCTATACCGGAGGAAAACCAAATCACATGAGCCTTCACATGCATTGGGCAAGATTAATTGAAACGCTCCACGCAGCTGAAATGATAAAGATTTTACTGAATGATAAAGATCTCCAATCAACAGACCTTGTTACTAAAGGTAAAAAATTATCAGAAGGTGTAGGTGTAATAGAAGCTCCAAGAGGCACATTATTCCATCATTATAGAATAAATCAAGACGACCAGATTACCATGGCGAACCTGATAGTTTCTACAACAAACAATAATGAGCCTATGAATAGAGCGGTTAACTTTGTTGCTAATAAAATGATGACTGGTAAAAAAGAAATTACCGAAGGAATGAAAAATGCTGTAGAAATAGCTATTAGAGCATACGATCCTTGTTTAAGTTGTGCTACCCATGCTTTAGGTAAAATGCCTTTAGATATAAAAATGCTTGATGCTAACGATAATGTAATTGATAATTATCATTCTTAATCAATTTTATTTTTTTATGAAGAAGCCATCCATTTTCTAAGATGGCTTCTTTTTTTAAACTTACAATAATGAAGACATTAATATATGGCTACGGAAATCCCGGAAGACAAGATGATGCACTCGGGATAAGATTAGCTGAGAAAATGGAGGAATGGATTCGAGAAGAAAACATAACCAACATTGAAGTTGATTATAACTACCAATTAAATATTGAAGATGCCGACCGAATTTCAGATTTTGAATTGGTTATTTTTACTGATGCCTCTATCGAAGAGATGAACGATTTTCTTTTCACAGAAGTTAACCCAAGCGAAGCAACCATCGAATTCACCATGCACGCAGTATCTCCCTCTTTTGTAATTGACCTATGTAAAAAATTATATGGAAAAACGCCCAAAACATTTTTGGTTCACATTAAAGGATATGAATTTGATTTTATTGAAGAACTAACAGAAAATGCAAATCTTAACTTAGCAAAAGCAACTTCCTTTTTAAAAGAAAAAATTAAAGAATTAACAAAATAATATTTTTATGCTAAGCTTACACGCGCTACCGGAGAAAACAATTGAACGACTAAGTCAGTATAGAAGAGTGCTCTTAAAAATTTCGAAGCAACAAAATAAAGATAATATCTTCTCTCACGAAATAGCCAGT
The DNA here is from genome assembly GCA_035421345.1 of Bacteroidales bacterium. Lineage (GTDB taxonomy): Bacteria > Bacteroidota > Bacteroidia > Bacteroidales > CG2-30-32-10 > DAOLWT01. Next base: position 7,034 of record DAOLWT010000094.1, on the reverse strand, counting down.
ATTCTTCATATAACCTCCGTTCAGGTGAGAAGAGATTTAATGCTAATCGGATATTCTGGCTCACAAAGAAAAGGATATCAAATAAAAATGTTGATTCAACTAATCAGTAGTATTATTGATGCTAAAAATGGACAGCGTATCGCATTGGTGGGAGTTGGAAACTTAGGAAGTGCCATTATTCCATACTTAAATAGTAAAAAAAAATCCAAATTACAAATTATTGCTTCGTTCGATATAAATCCGGATAAAATTAATAGAAAAATTTCAGGAGTTAATTGTTACCATTTAGACGAACTTCCATCTATCATAAAAAAAGAAAATATTACGATTGGCATAATTACTGCTCCCGATGACGCCGCATGGTCTATTGCCGAAATGTTAATAAGTGCCGGGATAAAAGGGATTTTAAATTTCACATCAACCTCATTGCGTATTCTAAATAAGAATGTTTTTGTGGAAGAATACGATATGATAACATTACTGGAAAAAGTGGCTTATTTTGCAAATAAATAAAAATTCATTTCACGTATCCCGCTTTTTGCTAGTTCATTCCATTGTTGAAAAAATTGTTAATAAATGATGTGATATACTGCCTCGTTTCGTCATAATATTTTATAATCTTTGTATAAGATAAAATGAAGCAAGCTAATTGGAGAAATCTATTACACCATATAAACCATTAATAACAAAACGGACGTTTTTATTAATCTCTGGCATTGTGTGGTTTATTATAGGAATTCTTTTAATAAATCGATGCACTGAATTTCTTATTGAAAATTCTCGACATATTGTTTTTCATTTTTCAATCGGTATTTTTGCTGGTTTATTTTTATATCTTCTTTTGTTTTTTAATGTTTCGAAAAAATATATTCACCGAATACTTCATTTAGACAGTAATAAACCTCATATAATTTCTTTTACCAATTTTAGGTTGTATTTTATTATTTCCTTAATAATAGGAATTGGATATACATTAAGACAAACCGACAACTTAAATAATATCCACATAGCAATTGCTTACATTTGTTTCGGTTTTACATTAATCCTCTCTTCCTTTAAAATAGTTTATTCTTTTTTTGCTTTTAACAAATTAGCCAATCAAAAAGATATTCCAACTTTATAGTTTTTCTAATTTACAAAACGTGTAGAATGGAAAATTATATTAATTTTACATTAGATAATTTTTTAATTTATGAATAAAATATCTTCCGTAAAAGACTTGCAATTTCTTGCCAAAGACATACGAATAAATATAATTCGGATGTTAGCGGAAGCAGAATCCGGACATATTGGTGGATCGTTAGGCTTGGTAGAAATTTTTACCAGCCTCTATTTTCATATACTAAACCATGAACCACGAAATCCTAATTGGGAAGAAAGGGATCGTTTAATACTTTCTATTGGACATGTAACACCTGTTTTGTATGCAACTTTAGCAAAGGCTGGTTATTTTCCCGAAGAAGAGTTAATGACCTTACGAAAATTAAATTCACGCTTACAAGGACATCCGGCTAAAGAACACGGACTCCCTGGCATCGAACTTTCGGCAGGTTCTTTAGGTCAAGGTTTATCGGTTTCTACAGGAATTGCATTAGCTGGAAAAACAGATAAAAAATTGTGGAACGTTTTTTGTATACTTGGTGATGGAGAATTACAAGAAGGGAGTGTTTGGGAAGCAGCAATGAGTGCATCCTATTATAAATTAAATAATTTAATAGCCATTATCGACAGAAACAATTGTCAAATTGATGGCAGAACATCATCGGTTATGGAAATAGAGCCACTTAATGAAAAATGGAAAGCGTTTGGCTGGGATGTGTTGGAATGTAACGGACACAGCTTTACCGATATTATTAAAACCATAGAAGCAGCGAAACAAAGCGTTTTCAGACCATCGGTAATAATTGCTAAAACAACAATGGGAAGAGGGGTAAAATCAATAGAAGATAATTATCTTTGGCATGGAAAAGTACCTTCAAAAACAGAAGCAGAAAATTTTATTTTAGAATTAAACCAATAAATTAACTTATTAACTAAAAAAAAACATCATGAAAAAACTTGTAGTCATTTTTGCATTTTCATTATTAATAGGTGCATGTGGAGGTAGTTCTACCGATAAAACATCCACAGAACAAGATTCAATTACTACAGAAGTGAAAGAAATAGAACAAACGACCGATGATTTGAAATCGAAATCGGAAGAACTAAACTCCAAGGCTGATAGTTTATTAAATAACATTTAAAAAATAAAAAAATTATGAAAAAAATCATTGCATTATTAATAGTCATTAGTTTCATTGGATTTTCCATGCAAGTTAATGCACAACAAGGAAAAGATAAAGCAAAAATTGAAAAAAAAGAAAAACAACCTTACCTGATAAAGTAAAAGATAAAGACAAAGACAAAGTAAAAGATAACGACAATAATAAATATAAGGATAAAGAAAAAAGCAATAACG
>DAOLWT010000094.1:0-4476 GCA_035421345.1 Bacteroidales bacterium | reverse complement strand
AAAGTAAAAGATAACGACAATAATAAATATAAGGATAAAGAAAAAAGCAATAACGGAAATCATTACGGACAAAATAAAGGCGATTTAAAAGGAAAAGAATTTGGGCAACATCAAGCAGAACAAGCTCATTCTAAAAAAGATGTTATCGAAAAGTCCGATAAAGATATTAATGTTGTTGATAAACAGACTATTGAAACCAAGAAAAAAATAGGAGAAGCTAAAGAAAAGCTTGAAATGAAAAGAAAGAATAAACAAATTTCCGAAGCCGATTATAACATTAAAAAGAAAGAAATTGAAGAATTAGAAAAAGATGTTGATGCTGTTGATAAAAAATCGACTGAAGTAAAAGAGAAAATAGCTATCGAGAAAAAGGTTGAATAATAAATCGATTAAAAATCATTATAAAAAAGCTACCATTAACGGTAGCTTTTTTTATATATACTTGCAAATTATAATATAAATAAACTTCAATTCAATACAAATTACATATTTGTATTTTTTTACTATTTTTGCATTTCATGAAAGTTTTTACAAATAAAGGAAATAAATCAACCAGCATCGGTTTTGGAGAAGGCTTGTTAGAAGCCGCAGAAAAAAATCCAAATATTGTAGCAATTGGAGCCGATATAACCCATTCAGTAAAAGTAAATGCTTTTGCCGAGAAATTTCCGAATCGTTTTTTCTCTATGGGTATTGCAGAACAAAACTGTGTTGGAGTGGCTGCCGGATTTGCACTTACGGGTAAAATTCCTGTATTTTCTACCTATGCTGTTTTCTCTGCATTACGTACCACCGATCAAATTAGAGTTTCTGTTTGTTTTAATAAGCTCCATGTAGTTATTGGAGGTGCACATGCAGGTATCTCTGTTGGTCCCGACGGCGCCACACATCAAGCACTGGAAGATATTGCGATTATGAGAGTTTTACCGAATATGACCGTTTTATCTCCTTGCGATGCATTTCAAACAAAACAAATTACCATTGCCGCTTTAACACAGCTTAATAGCCCTGTTTATATTCGCTATGGTCGTGAAGCAATGCCTGACTTTATAAATGCTTCTATTCCTTTTGAAATAGGGAAAGGACAATTATTGAAAAAAGGAAATGATGTATCCATTATTGCTACCGGTCATTTAACATGGGAAGCCTTACAAGCGGCTTATGAGCTAGAAAAAGAAAATATTCATGCCCGAGTTATTAATATTCATACTATTAAACCTATTGATCAAGAAATAATTATTCAGGCGGCCAAAGATACCGGTGCTATTATTACAGCAGAAGAACATCAAATTTATGGAGGTCTTGGAAGTGCCGTTGCGGAAGTATTAGCCCAAAATTGTCCTATTACTATTGAATTTATAGGCGTAAAAGATTCATTCGGTGAATCCGGAAAGCCTTTAGAGTTAATGGATAAATACGGCATGACAGCCAAACATATTATTGATGCGGTAAAACGAATTCGTGCTTCGAGAGAAACGGAGTTTGAATTATTAGGTTAATTTATTTTCAAAAAAAACCACATTCTTCTATTATTATAAATCATGCATAAAACGAATTTTAATACGCTATTAATCTTTTTATTTTTATCTTCTTGCTTTACATTTTTATTTATTCGGTGTACTAATTGTTCATCAAATAACTTCGTTTCTAAGAAAACATCAGACACATTAAAATCAATAAAATTATCGACCGATACTATTATTCAAAACGACACCATTGCTAAAAAATATTTATTAGGTCAAATAATTCCTTCTAAAGACACAAACTTTATTGCCATTGAAAAAAAATATTGCGGAAAAAATAATTCTTATATAAGAAAAGAACCATATGCTGCTTTTCTTAAAATGTATGAAGCCGCATTAAAAGAAGGCATTCATTTAACCATTCTTTCTGCAACAAGAACATATAAAGAACAAAAAAATATATGGGAAGGAAAATGGACTGGTCGATATTTATATTATGGGAAAAACCTAGCATCGCTATATCCAAATGAATACGAGCGGACTTTATACATCTTAAAATACAGCTCAATGCCCGGAAGCTCGCGTCATCACTGGGGTACCGATATTGATTTAAATAGCACGGAACTGAATTATTTTAAATCGGGAAAAGGATTAAAAGTATATAATTGGCTTAAAGAAAACGCCGGAAAATATGGCTTTTGTCAACCATACACTAAAAAAGACAGTTCTCGTGTTGGTTTTGAAGAAGAGAAATGGCATTGGTCATATACTTCTTTATCTTCAAAATTTTTGGCATGTTATAAAAGACAAATTGCCTATTCTGATTTAACAGATTTTGCCGGTTACGAAACAGCCATAAAAGTTAAGCTAATTGAAGATTATGTTTCCGGAATTAATAAAGATTGCAGATAAAAAAAACAATCCTAATTTAAATTAAATTGTTTCTATTTAAATTAATCACACTTATTTTAAAAAAATGCGTATTACTAGAAAAAAGCCAGAAAACACAAATTCTAATCAAAAAGAATTAAAATTTACGGTAGAAAATCCCATAGAACTAATGGAATTCTTAACAAAGCAATTTCCTGATAAGAGTCGAAACACAATTAAATCATACCTAATTCACAAACAAGTTTCTGTAGATCGGCAAATAACTTCCCAGTATAACTATATGTTAAAAGAAAACCAACTAGTTACTATAAAAACAGGGAGCAAAGTTCAAGAAACGTATAAGTACAACGGATTAAAAATAGTGTTTGAAGATGACTATATTATTGTGATTGACAAAGAAGATGGATTGCTTTCGATAGCTACAGAGAAAGAAAGAAGACAAACAGCCTATTTTATCTTAACCGAACATGTTAGAAAGCTAAATCGGAAACAACGTGTATATATTGTTCATCGCCTCGATAAAGATGCTTCCGGAATTATGATTTTTGCAAAAAGTGTTGAAATGCAAGAAATACTTCAAGATAATTGGCAAAAAAATAAAGTAAGTAGATATTATGCCGTATTAGTTGAAGGAAAAATGGAAAACACGGAAGGAACTCACATCTCTTGGCTTATCGAAAGTAAGGCATTTATTATGTATTCGTATTCTTACGATAATGGCGGACAAAAAGCGATTACACATTACAAAGTGGTTAAGAGTAATGAAGAATATAGTTTATTAGAAGTAAACATAGAAACTGGAAGAAAAAATCAGATTCGTGTTCATATGAAAGACTTAAAACATAGCATTGTAGGGGATAAGAAATATGGAGCAAGCCAAAACCCCATTAAACGTTTAGGGCTTCACGCAGCAAGTCTTGAGTTTATCCATCCTTTTACACAAGAAAAAATGAAATTTGAATCTTCTATACCAATTAGTTTTACCAATTTACTTAATAAATAATTTAACGAATCTAAGTGTCCTTTTATCGGCCAATTATATTTATTAAACAGAAAAACTCATCTCTGTTAATTATTATTTAATTATTCTTAAAACATATTGTTTAAATAATTGGCTTATTTTTCTTACTTTTGCAAACTTTTTTGATTGCTTTTTTTAGACAAGCTTATTATTCAATTCTAATATCAGCAAAACAAATCAGCCATTTTAAAAAAAAGAAATTTAAATAAACGAACTATGTCATTACAAAAGCTCAGAAATATCGGAATAGCCGCACATATCGATGCAGGAAAAACAACGGTATCGGAACGTATTTTATTTTTTACAGGAGTTACCCGTAAAACCGGAGAAGTGCATGATGGTCAAGCCACGATGGATTTCATGAAACAAGAACAAGAACGAGGGATAACCATTGCGTCTGCTGCCATTTCATGTACATGGAAAGATAGTCAAATCAATTTAATTGACACGCCAGGACACGTTGATTTCACAGTAGAAGTAGAACGTTCACTTCGCGTTATTGATGGCATGATTGCTGTTTTTTGTGCAGTTGGTGGAGTAGAACCACAAAGCGAAACAGTATGGAATCAGTCGGATCGCTATAAAGTACCGCGTATTGCCTTTATCAATAAAATGGATCGTACCGGAGCTGATTTTAATGAAGTAATCAACCAACTCGATAAAAATTTAGATGCAAAAGCATTCCCTTTTCAAATACCGATGGGTTCAGAAGAAAATTTTCTTGGAATGATTGATATTATTAAAAGAAAAGCTTATACGTTTAATGATAAAGAAACGGTAGAAAGTGAAATCCCCGAAGAATATAAAACTATTTGCAGTACTTCAAGATTGCAACTAATAGAAAAATTAGCTGATTTCAATGAAGAAATTATGGCTTTATATTACGAAGAAAAAGAAGTTCCGGAAGAATTAATAAAAAAAGCAGCCAGAGAAGCAACCATTAAACTACTTATAACCCCTGTATTTTGTGGCGTTGCATATAAAAACAAAGGAGTACAGCTATTACTTGATGCTGTAGTTGATTACCTCCCCTCTCCTATTGATAAAGGGGCTATTGTTGGAAGCGACCCAGACGATAGCGAAAAAATGAAGACTAGAAAT
>DAOLWT010000093.1:0-8293 GCA_035421345.1 Bacteroidales bacterium | reverse complement strand
TATTTCAGAAAATGGAATAATTAAATATTCGAAATTTTTCTATTCTTATGAATAACTTCTTTTTATGCTCCCCATTTAAATCCTTCAATATCAAAAGAAGCTAATTGCAAAATTTTCAGAATAACCGTATCTAGTAGTTCTTCGGTACTACTTGGTTTGCTATAAAAAGAAGGAGAAGCCGGACAAATAATTCCTCCTGCTTCATTAATTATTTTCATATTATTAATATGAATTAGGTTTAACGGCATTTCTCGTGTAACAAGGATTAGTTTTTTTCTTTCTTTCAGCATTACATCCGCGGCTCTTGTTATTAAATCTGTTGAAATTCCGGAAGCAATTCTTCCCAGCGTTCCCATACTACACGGACAAATAATCATGGTATCGAACAAGGAAGAACCCGATGCAACAGGTGCATAAAAATCGTTATTATTATATCTTTTAAACGAATAGGTTTCTATCGGCTTCTTATTCATTTCATAATCCCATACCGAAACAGCATTTAAAGAAAAAATAAGCCCTGCATTTTCTATTTGTGCTGTTAACTGATTCATTCTTTTTAATAACAAATCAGCATAAATAGAACCGCTGGCACCCGTTACGGCAATAATTATATTTTTTTTAGTCATTAAAACTTTTAAATTGATAATGCAATGAAAAACTAATCAGGTTATTATATTCCCCTCTGTTGGTTCCCCAAACACCGCCACCGGCATGCGATCGAATTGGTAAAATGGAATACATATATCGAATATTAATAGCCCATTTATCTAAAAAAGAATAATACCCTCCTATCTGATAATCCCATTCCAGTTTTCTAAACGGACTATTATTAAAAGGGTCTGCCGGAATACCATTCACTTCTTCGCGACTGTTAAAAAGATAGGCTAATCCCATCCCTGCTTCAAATGAAAGATGATACTTAAAATTATATTTTATAAGAAATGGCACTTCTACATAATTCAAGCGTAAGTCGTATTCTACAGGCGATGAGGAATTCTGATCGGGAGAGCGGTAGCTTCCTTTCTGAATATATTTCATCTCCATTTGCCCAATCCATTTTTTGTGTAACTGATAATTCACAAACCCCCCGGCAGTACCTCCTAATCTGTTAAATCCGGCATACGAATCACCATCATACTGACTGGCTATCATCCCTGCGACTATGCCTCCATTAAAATTTTGTGCTTGAAGTGAAGCAAAAATAAAAATTGAAAGGCATAGAAAAATGAATTTTTTCATATATTTTTCTGTTTTACTGATTCCATTATTTTCATTTGAACTTCTTCGGGCGTAATACTTTCAATACATTCACATCGTTTACTTTTTCTGCATTTACTGCAATACTTATCTTTTACAAAAAAAGAAGCATGAGTACCTATAGGTGCCCATCTTCCGGGATGAATAGGCCGCATGGGAGCATATACGCCCCACGCATATTTACCAAGAGCAGCTCCCAAATGGAGCGGTCCGGTACTTGCAGCAAAAACGCCATCAATATTTGCCAAAAAGCTTATTAATTCATCCAAGGTAAGCTTACACGTTAAATCTATTACTTCGGGAAAATAATGTAATATTTCGTTTTTTAAAATTAATTCTTCTGCTGCTGTTCCACTTATAAATATTTTAAATTGGTCTTTGGGTAATATTTCCAATAATTTTCTGTAATTGCGAAAACCCCATTCTCTTGCACTCCCCTTAGAACATGGATGTATTAATAAATTAAATTTATCTTTATCAATTAATTGAAGATATGGGTTCGGTAATGGTTTTACTTTTGAAAAACCATAATATTGTGCTATTTCCGACCATTCATATTTCTTTTTAGCCCCTAACGATATTAATAACTTTAAATTAAGTTGTGCTTCGTGAGCAGTAGACCTTCTGCGAGAAAGACTTACTAAGCGATTACAGGTACCCCAGTGATAATATCTGCTTGATGTGCCTATTCGCAATGGTATTTGTGCTTTCTTGGCTATTTCTGCTATTGATTTCCGTGGGAAAACATGTATAATTACATCTGCCTGCAATTTATTTAACTCCTCTGCCGCTCTCTCTTCTCCTAATTTTTCCAATTCATCCCATGCAACAAATAAATCAATATGTTTACATGTTTCAACAACCGCTTTAGTATACGATTTTGCTAAAAAAATTATTTCACATTCGGGAAAAAGTTCTTTTAATAAACCAGCCATGGGTAATGCTAAAATTACATCTCCAATTCCATCGGTACGACTAATAATAATTTTCTGATATTGCATTTTCCCGGTAAATTATTTCTTTGGAAGTTTATTTAATTGTTTGAGTTTAGCATATTTAAGAAATGCTGCATGAGCAGAAATCCGACTAATCATAAAGCCCGTTAATCCATCTAAAAACCCTAATTTTATTATGTAGAACTTAATAAAACGAATAATAGGACTCACCATCATTTTTGCAAGACTCCCCTTTTTACCCATATCATAAAGTGCCTTCGCATGAATATCTGTAAATTTATTTACTTGATTAATATGGTCGGTTAGAGAATAATACGAATAATGTAAGATATCTCCTTTTAAATGACATAGCCGAGATCCTTGCTGCATTTCATATTTATCATGTGGGTTAATGCCACTCCATTTTCCTTTGGTGCTATCCCATAAGCGTAATTTTTTATCGGGATACCAACCACCGTGTCGAACCCATTTACCACAATAATTGGTTAATCGGTTCATCGTAAATCCGTCGGCATTTTTATTATTTTTTATTTTTTTAATAGACTCTTTTAATTCATCCGACAAAGCTTCATCGGCATCTAAAGAAAGAATAAAAGGATATTTAGCTTGCGTTACAGCCCAGTTTTTTTGTTCTATATGACCTATAAAATCGTGTAAAACAACCCGTGCCCCTAATGATTCGGCAATTTCTTTGGTACGATCGCTTGAATTCGAATCAACCACCACCACTTCATCTGCAATTTCTTTTACAGAATGAATGCAGCGGGCAATATTTTTTTCCTCATTAAACGTGATGATAACAACTGAAAGCTGTGACATAAAAAATAATTTATTATTCGTTGTAGTTTATTCGAATACGCTACTTATACTGTAAAGACTTATGATTTATTTAGGTTTTTGCTGAATGAGTCCTTCAATGTAACCGTTCTATTAAATATCATTTTATTGTGCGTAGTTTCTTTATCGGTACAAAAATACCCTAATCTTTCAAACTGAAATTTTTCACCTGCTTTAGTCTCTTTCAACGATGGTTCAGTAAAACAAGTCTTTTTTTGTAAAGAATTCGGGTTTAAATTTTCTTTAAAATCCTTTCCTTCGGTTACTTCATCCGGGTTTTCTTTTAAAAATAAAGGCTCATATAATCTTACTTCCGCTTCCAGCGCATGTTGTGCAGATACCCAATGAATCGTTCCTTTTACTTTTCTGTTGCTATCGGGCATACCACTTTTAGTTTCCGGATAATATTGACACCTAATTTCTTTTATGATATTGGTATTTTCATCTTTAATAACACCGGTACATTTAATAATATAGGCATATTTAAGTCTTACTTCTTTTTCGGGAGCTAATCTAAAAAATTTTGCCTGTGGATTTTCCATAAAATCTTCCTGCTCTATATATAATACTTTCGAAAATGGTACTTTTCGCATTCCTGCATCGGGGTTTTCGGGATTATTTACAGCATCCATCTCTTCAACCAAATGGTCGGGATAGTTTTCAATGACTAATTTTATTGGATTAATAACCGCCATTCTACGTATTGCTTTTTTATTTAAATCTTCCCGAATACAGTGTTCAAGCAATGCCACATCAATGGTGTTATCGCGTTTTGCGATGCCAATTGTTTCTGCAAAATTCCGGATGGCTTCGGGGGTATATCCTCTTCTTCTTAAGCCGCCAATAGTTGGCATTCGCGGATCGTCCCAGCCATTAACAAAACCACCTTCTACCAACTCCAATAATTTACGTTTGCTCATCATCGTATATGTTAAGTTTAAACGAGCAAACTCAATTTGTTGAGGGGCATAAATTCCTAGTTCTTGAATAAACCATTCATATAAAGGCCTATGAACTTCAAATTCTAAAGTACAAATAGAGTGTGTAATTTTTTCTATAGAATCGCTTTGACCATGCGCAAAATCGTACATGGGATAAATACACCATTTATTACCGGTACGATGATGTTCTTTGTGAAGAATTCGATAAATAATAGGATCTCTCATTAACATATTCGGATGCCCCATATCTATTTTAGCTCTTAATACTTTAACCCCATCTTCGTATTTCCCTTGCCTCATTTCATTAAATATACGTAGGTTTTCCTCCACCGAACGATTTCGGTACGGACTTTCTTTTCCTGCTTGAGTAACAGTACCGCGAAAATTTCCGATTTCTTCTACCGGTAAATCACAAACATAGGCTTTCCCTTTTTTTATAAGACTTACCGCATATTCATAAAGAGTTTCAAAATAATCGGAAGCATAATATTCCCGTTCTTGCCAGTCGAAACCAAGCCAACGAACATCTTCTTTTATAGATTCTACATATTCAACATCTTCTTTCACCGGATTGGTATCGTCGAAACGAAGATTACACAATCCGTTATACTTAGCCGCTGTACCAAAATTTAAACAAATAGACTTGGCATGACCAATATGCAAATAACCATTCGGTTCAGGAGGAAAACGAGTATGTACGCGATTTCCGTATTTTCCTGTTTTATTATCTTCTTCTATTATCTCATGAATAAAATTCAGCGATTTCTCCGATTTAATTTCCATTATTTTTATAAATCTATTGATATTTCTTAAAAATTAATACAAAAATAAGATGATTTATTAAATTGTTGGCATGGTTTTCCGATATTCTTTATTTTCGCATAATAAAATATAATTAATTATGGGACTTATTACGATTTCCGGAATGGAATTCTATGCTTATCATGGGTGTTTTGCCGAAGAGAAAATTATTGGCAGCCAATTTCTTGTTGATATTGAATTTTATTCTTCAACCGAAAATGCTGAACTTAGCGATGATCTTACTAAAACAGTAAATTATCAAACTATTTACGAACTGGTAAAAGCCGAAATGGAAGTTAAATCGAATTTACTGGAACATGTTGCCCGAAGGATTATGGATTCTATTTATACTCATTTTCCTTATTTGGGAAGCTCTCAAATAGTTATTTCAAAACTAAATCCTCCTGTTGGCGGGAAAGTACAAAAAGTAAGCTTCACCCTTAGAAAACAAAATTAACACACGAATTATGATACGTCCACCCTTCTTAAAAAAAGGAGATACCATTGGAATAGCTGCAACTGCCCGTAAAATATCGGAAGCAGAACTGATGCCGGCCATAACTAAATTTAGGGAATGGGGTTTTCAGGTTTTATTATCGGAAGCACTTTATGCCGAAGACCATCAATTTGCCGGAACCGACCAACAACGTTTGTCGGGTTTTCAAAAACTACTCGACAACAATACAGTTAAAGCCATTATTATTGCTAGAGGAGGTTATGGGACTGTCCGATTAATAGATGAGATTGACTTTACCTCATTCAAAAAAAATCCGAAATGGATAATTGGGTATAGCGATGTTACCGTACTTCATTCACATATTCACCAAAATTTCGGAATAGAAACGATCCATGCAACAATGCCGTTAAATTTTCCTAAAAACAATAATGAAAGTATTGCTTTAAGTAGCCTTTATAATGCGCTTACAAACAATAGTATAGAATATATTATTAATCCTCTTTCAACTGAAAAAACAGGAGAAACCACCGGAATACTTACTGGAGGGAATTTATCTCTTTTATATGCTTTAAGTGGTACTGTATCTGATATTTATACTAATGGAAAAATATTGTTTTTAGAAGACATCGACGAATATTTATATCATATTGACCGAATGATCTTACAATTAAAACGTTGCGGTAAATTAAAAAACCTTGCAGGACTTATTGTAGGAGGCATGACCGATATGAAAGACAACCAAATTCCTTTTGGAAAGAATGCGTATGAAATTATTGCAGACGCTGTAAAAGAATATGATTATCCCGTTTGTTACGGATTTCCAGCCGGTCATATGGAAGATAACAGAGCACTCATATTAGGGAGAAAAATATCCCTTGCTGTAACTGAAAAAACTTCCATCATTCAATTTTTATAACATATCTCTATATGGCTGAACATAACGAGTTGGGAAAAAGAGGAGAAGCAATCGCTTTACAATATTTAATTCAAAAAGGATATAAAATAATAGTACAAAACTGGAGATACTTAAAAGACGAAATTGATATTATTGCTCGGCATAATTCAATGGTAGTGGTTGTTGAAGTAAAAACCCGAAGTACTCATGAATACGGAGAACCCGAAGAAGCTGTATCTAAAAAAAAACAAAAATATTTGGTTGTGCAGCCGATGTATTTCTTCAACAACGAAACATTCAAGAAGAAACACGTTTCGATGTAATTTCTATTGTTATTAATGGAACACAATGGGAATTAAACCATATAGAAGATGCTTTTTACCCTACTCTTTAATATTAAAAAGGATAATTTTCTAATTCTTCATACCATTTTTCGCCATATTTGCGAATAAGCGGTTCTTTTAAAAATTTATATATCGGCATATTTGTTTTATTACCTAACTCACAAGCGGATTTACAAACTTCCCATTCATGATAGTTTACCGCATCGATCGTGTCGTATTTAGAAATACGTACTGGATATAAATGACAAGATATGGGTTTTTTAAATGGTATTTTCCCTTCTAAATAAGCCTTTTCAATAGCACATTTAGCAATGTCGTTTTCGAAATATACATACGCACAATGTTTTCCGGCAACTAATGGAGTAACATATTCATTATCATTATCTAAAACATAGTACCCTTCTGTCTCAACGGTTTTAATACCATCTTCGGGCATATTTATTTTGTAATCGGGGAAATATTTTTCGAGTAAGGCTATTTCTTTTTCTTCCAAGGGAGCCCCTGCATCGCCAAGTACACAACATATTCCTTTGCAAACAGCCAGATTACAAGCAAATTGCTTTTCTTTTACATCTTCCGAAATAATGGTATTTTGAATAATTATCATACCACAAAAATAATAGTTTTTAAAAAGATATTATAAGTCTTAATACTTTTTTATTTTTGCACCATGGCAACAATGGAAGATTTATTCAAAAAAATAATTTCCCATGCAAAAGAGTATGGGTTTGTATTTCCTTCGAGTGAAATTTACGACGGCATGAGTGCTGTTTATGACTATGGTCAATATGGCTCGGAGTTGAAAAAGAATATTCGCGATTATTGGTGGAAATCGATGGTACAATATCATGAAAATATTGTAGGTATTGATGCTGCTATATTTATGCACCCTACCGTATGGAAAGCCTCCGGACATGTAGATGCGTTTAACGACCCTTTAATTGATAATAAAGACTCTAAAAAACGTTATAGAGCCGATGTTCTTATTGAAGATTATCTTGCGAAATTGGAAGATAAAAAAAATAAAGAAATTGAAAAAGCAGCTAAACGTTTTGGCGATGCTTTTAATCAAGAACAATTTATTAGTACGAATCCCCGCATTCTTGAATACACGGCTAAGATAGAAGCTATTAATAAACGATTTGTTTCTTCCTTAGAAAAAAACGATTTAGCTGATATAAAAAATTTAATTGAAGAACTTGAAATTGTTTGTCCGGTATCCGGCTCACGCAACTGGACCGAAGTTCGTCAGTTTAATTTAATGTTTGCTACACAAATGGGTTCGACTGCAGAAGGAGCTGAAACCATTTATTTACGCCCTGAAACAGCACAAGGTATTTTTGTAAATTTTCTAAATGTGTTAAAAACAGGACGAATGAAAATACCTTTTGGTATTGCACAAACAGGAAAAGCATTTCGTAATGAAATAGTTGCCCGTCAGTTTATTTTTCGTATGCGTGAATTCGAACAAATGGAAATGCAGTTTTTTGTTAAACCAGGCGATGAAATAAAATGGTATGAACATTGGAAAAAAGAACGCATGAAATGGCATCTTTCGCTTGGTATCCCACAAGAAAAATATCGTTTTCACAATCACGAAAAATTAGCTCACTATGCTAATGCAGCCGCCGATATTGAGTTTGCATTTCCCTTCGGATTTAAGGAATTAGAAGGTATTCATTCCCGTACCGATTTCGATTTAAATGCTCACCAGACTTTTTCAGGGAAAAAACTACAGTATTTCGATCCAGAAACCAACGAAAGTTATGTGCCCTATGTGGTAGAAACATCTATTGGACTAGACC